>JBBSVX010000063.1:0-17821 GCA_038046585.1 archaeon | reverse complement strand
ACGCTGGCAGTTAGTTGAACAACTTCCATCAGAAATCAGATACGCGAACCTGGTGACGTTTGTCTCACCATTAGCATTTCTATAAATCCCAAAGGACCATCCTTCATCATTAACATAAGAGCCATTAACTGCATTTGTCCCCACTATTTTATCCACACAGCAATAGGCGCTGTTCGTGCAAACGCAAGGATATTTCACCCAAGCAGATACCGAGTAAGATTCTGTTCTGGGAACAATTGTTTTACTAGATACTAGAATTGAATCAAGTATCTCATTGTTTGCCCCAGTATAAGAAAACTCCAGTGCATTCCCCCAAAGTCCCGCAACTATTGAAGGGCAGGTAGTGCCAGTGCAAGTGCCATCATTCCCATTCCCTGATGAATCTGAAAAAGTATTATTGTCAGGAAGTTTGTCAAACCGCCATAATGCTGAAAGCGAAGATGTTAATGGATCCGACTTTGTGTAATAATTATTACTCAATCTGACAAAATTTGTACTGCTCTCGCGCAAAGAATCAAATGATGTTGTAACGCTCTCTTGCCCCACAGCCGTCTGATCCTTTCCGCCGCCAAGAACGCCTGTGACCGCAAGTATGACAATTGCCACGACAAGTATGGCCGCGCCGATGATAAGCAAGTATTCAATTGCACCTTGCGCTTTATACTTCATGCAACTTAAAGGAATTTTCAAGTATAAAAGAATTAGTTTTATGGACCCAGGGGGATTTGGCACGTAGCCCTTTCTTAAAAAGAAAGTGCTACTACCCCAAAGAACAATTTTTGAGAAGAATATAATTTTGCTAATGGACCCAGGGGGATTCGAACCCCCGGTCTCGTCGTTGCGAACGACGCGTGTTACCGCTTCACTATAGGCCCCTATAATTAATTGCCACTTAGGAAGTATTTTATTCCTCATTTCCTCTTATTTGAGCATGAAAATACTTTATTTTTTTTGTGGAGAAGGGCTAGGGCACACCACAAGAACCATTGCTGCTGCAAGAGAACTAACAAAAAAACACAAAGTGGTGTTTGCGTCATATGGTTATGCAAAGAGCTTCGCCGAAAGTAACGGACTTGAAGTAATTGAAGTGCCTTCAGAAGTAAAACTTGTTGGGAGCGAAGGAGCCCTCGATATAAAAAAAACCATTTACGCCACCATAAAAAATGCCCACGCATCAACGATACTGAAATTTAGATCAGTAATAAAAAAAGAAAAGCCGGATCTTGTTATTTCTGACAGCTTTTATATTCCGGCTTACATAGCACACCTGGGAAAAATACCAGTATGGATGATTCTTAACCAGTTCAATGTTGGCGATTTCTTTAAGGACAAGGGGCTTTTGATAAGACTCACCGGAACCACCGTAAAAAAGTTCAATAACTCCTCTCTTTCTGCGATGGATAAAATTCTGGTACCTGATTTTAGCCCCCCTTTTACTTTGTGCGAAAAGAATCTCGAGAATCATGGAGGAAAATATTCTGATAAGATAGAATTCATCGGGCCGCTTGTAAGACGCGCAAAGTCTAACCCTAAACTAAAGAAACACACGGTATTTGTTACAGTTCGCGGCAAGGGAAAGAAAAGAGAAATGATTCTAAAACTTTTAAGGATTGCAACGAGGCTCAAAAGCTACAAGTTCAATATTATAACGGGCCAGGGCGCGGGGATTTTCCCAAAAGTTAAGAACGTAAAACTTTTCCCTGTGGTCGCTGATCCTATAAAAATGATGTCTGAATCGTCCCTTGTTATATGCGGAGGAGGACATTCCACAATGATGGAGGCAATCTCCCTGGGAAAACCAATACTTTCCATGCCGGACCTTTATCAGAGCGAACAGCAGGCTAACGCAGCCCAACTGCATGAACTGGGGCTTGGCGCAAAAATTGATTATATGACGCAGGAAGAAATTATTGAACAACTCATAATTGATTTTCATTCAAATAAGGACGCAAAAAGAAAGTTAGCTGAGCTTTCAATGCTTTCAAAAAAACTTGACGGCGCAAAAAAGCTATGCGAAATGGTTGATAAAATTAGACTCTGAATAAAATGCATCGCATTTAGATTATTTTTTCTTAAAAACAAGTTCCCATACATGATACCCCGGAACAGGAACCTTTAATTTTTCAAGATTTCTTGCCAGAGTGTTCTTTTCAAAAAGCCTGAGATCCTTTGAGGCCAAAACAAACAAAGGGTAAGCAATAGTAACCTTTAGCCTTTCTTTTTTTTGTTCAACCAACTCAAAACCTTTTTTCTCAAACAGTGAAACAAGGGTCTTTTCGTCAGAATATTCCCTGGAGTGGGTAGGATCGATAACCCATTCGCCATTGTTGAAAAATAAAGGGATAGAAAGACCACTCTTAAATATTGTGGCGATATAAACATGCGCCCCTTTCTTTGACACTCTGCTGAGTTGAGAAATCATTTTTGAGTCATCGACATGTTCTATAACCTGCATTGAAACAATCAAGTCAACAGAATTTTTCTTTATTTTTCCAAGATCTTCCACCGAATCAACAAATGCTATTATGCTTTTGTCAATCTTTTTTACGGCATCTATCCTTTTTTTCGAGAGGTCAACAGCATAAACTTTTCTTTGCTTTAAAAAGCCTTTTAGTTTCATCGAGTTTAGAAAATTGCCGTCCCCGCACCCGCAGTCAAGCACTGTCTTTGTTCCTTTTAATTTCAAATAAGGGATAACCAATGGAGACAGCCTTTCATCATAGTACTGAACGGCATAATCAGAGTATTCTTCTATGTCCATTACAGTTCCTTTAATAGTCTTCTCTAAAGTCGTTCCAAGTCATGCTTTTCCCAAACAGGAAATATTTTACTCCGTTCAAAAAATAGCTTATCATCGAGACTCTTTTTAGGCGCCTTGTGGAAGTCTTTAGCGCCATCTTTTCTGAAAAAACTACTCGGCCTTTCTTTCTTACGCGCCTTGAGAACTCATTATCTTCATTTGTAACATTTGTTTCAATAAATCCATTAAGTTCTCTAAAGACACCAGTTCTAACAGCAATATTGTGCCCCGGCAATAATCCATGACCTACAAGAACTGTCGCTCTTGTAAGCATTTGCCAGAATATGAAAGCAAAAACGTGCTTTATCGGTTTTGATTCAAGAGCACTTACGGGGCCAGTGCAGGCAACGCCTTTTTCTAGCCCTTCAATAACTCCTTCCAGCCACTTTTTATCCACAATAACATCAGCATCTGCAAAAGCAAGGTATTTCCCGTGGGCAAACTTTGCGCCATAGTTTCTCCCAAAACCAGCTGATTGCCTTCTGCAAATCACCACTTTGTCAGCAAATTTCTTTGCAATCTTAACTGTATTATCAACGCTTGAAGAATCCGAAACGATTATCTCGTATTTTTCGCGAGGAACAGTCTGGTCAATTATTGATTTTAGGCAAGTGGGTAGGAACTTCTCCTCGTTCAATGCAGGAACGATGACCGAAATCAAAGGTGCTTTTTTTGTTGCCATAAATATAACCTTAGATTTTTACCAAAAAAATTATTTGCGCGCCTTCTTGACTTCGCCAGGCTTAGCTTGAGGAGGATTTCTTTCCTTGAATTGCAGCGGGCTTCCAAAAGCAATAACATTATCAGGGACATCCTTGTGCACCACTGTCTGCGCGGCTACAAGAGAATTTTCGCCTATTGTAACGCCCGGCAAGATGAACGACCTTGCGCCAATGAGCGCATTTTTCTTTATAGTAATTTTGCCATATCTGAATTCTTCAGGGTTGAATTCATGGCATGCCATAAATGTTCCTATTCCAATAACAACATTATCTCCGATTGAAATGTTCTCGGGAAAAAATATGTCAAAGAAAACGTTTGGCATAATCTGAACATTCTTTCCAATCTTAACCCCCATCAATCTATAGAACACGTGCTTCTTTTGGGTGAATGGAATCATTTCTCCGGCTTGTAGGAGCATCCAGTTGACAAGCACTCTTACTCTTGATTTAACTTTAGTCCAGGCGCCAGCACTTTCGCCGGGTTTTGTTCTTATTACTATTAAGTCTCTAGCCATAAAACCGCCTCAAGGTATGAGTATGAACACCGCAAAGTTTCCGAAAATAAATATCATCGTCATGATATAGATAATCCTGTATTGGCTCTTCATATTCGCCTTAACCGGATCCATTATCGCTTCTCTCATGAAAGGCAAGAAGATAAGTGCAATTGCTATCGGGTAAAGATATTGACCCGGTATGAATCCAAGCCATTCGAATTTGAAGAAAAAGAAGTTGATGAACATCAGCATGTACGATACTACTGCGATAAGTATCACTGAATAGGACATGAGTTTTACTTTCTGCTCAGGAACGAGTGCAACGGTGCTCTTCATGTGCACTAATTTGTCATGGCTCTTTGAGAATAATCTGTAAAGCGAATATCCGCTGAATTGAATTCCAATCACGAAAAGTAGCGGGAGTATTGGAGTGATTTGCGAGAAAAGTGCTGCGGGAGGAACGAACAATACGAGCCCCGACATATATCTAAAGAAAGGATTCACCATTGATCCCGATATCATGTCAAGCCCTTTTCTTGACTTGAACCGAAACGGCTCTATTGTGTAAAGGTACTGGTTCACAACCATAGCAAAAAGGCAAACAACTAATAGTGCTTTGTTCAGTGCGAATGCTATTCCAAAAGAAATCAAGACAAGCAATACTGCAAAAATTAGTCCTTGAAGTGGCGAAACTTTTCCGGAAGGAATCGGCCTGTTTCTTTTCACAGGATGAATAAGATCAATCTTCCAATCAGTCCAATCATTTAATGCATAAAGCCCCGACCAGAGCGCCGCAACTGAAAAGAATCCTGCAACAAATGTCCATAGATTAACTCCTGCCTGATAAACATAAAATGCCATTAGTAGCGCAAGCATCATGTTGAGTATGCTTTTGCTCCACTCCATCGGTCGCCCAAGCTCAACAAAGCCCGCGATTCTTTCAACAATGTTATACTTCTTTACTTTCAAAACAGGAGACGCTTTCTTTGCCTTTGAAGCTTTCTTACTGGATTTTGCCATGATTAATACAACTCTCTTATGGTTTATAAATATGACCCGGCGCCAAGAGGCGTTTTTCTAATAATTAGAAGTCTTTCCGATATTCATTCCAAGTCATGCTTTTCTTTGTCAAAGCGTATCTAACCCCGCTAAGAATGTGCTTGTGGATTGGTATTTCTATCTGCCTTCGCGCTGAAGTTTTTACCTTCATTTTTTTGCTAAATCCTGTCCCGCCGATTTTTCCAAGCCTTAACGAAAGATCCATGTCTTCGCAAACCATGTTTACATTTGGAAATCCTCCAGCGTCCCAGAACTCTTTTTTCCTTGCGCCAAAGTTGAATCCGGGAAATATCGGGTACCTTGCAATTGTACTTGCCTTTGACTGCAAGTTCCACCATTTGTAGAACAAATTTATGTGCAAATGTTCTTTCTCGATGTTTTCAAGCGGACCTGTACAGGCCACTGCAACATGCTTGCCGTTCTTGTGCTTTTTTGAAAGAGTTTCTATTAATCCTTCAACCCATTTTTCTTCAACAAGCGTATCAGCATCGACAAAACCCAATATTTCTCCCTTTGCGTGGCGCGCGCCATGATTTCTTCCAAAACCCGCACCCTGTCTTTTGCAGACAACGACCTTGTCAACAATTGTTTTCGAAATTTTTACAGTATCATCGTCGCTTGATGAATCTGAAACAATTATTTCATAGTGCTCTCTTGGGACTGACTGATTTTCTAGGGCCCTAATGCAGGCCTTGATATGCTTTCGTTCATTAAGAGTCGGAACGATGATTGAAACGATTGGTTTTTGCCTTACTTTTGAATTTGCTTTTTTCATTTTATCTCAACCAGTAGATTATAGGCTTGTTTTTGTATAAAAGCATTGTTTAGGGCAAAAGTATTTAACATGGAAAATTGTTGTATTAGCAGGTGGTTTTGTGGCATTTTTAGGACTTGGCGCAGGAAAGATGGATTTGATATTAAATAAGTCAGAATATCATCCAAGAGAAATAATTGAAGGCACCGCAGTATTGACGGTAAAAGAGACCCTTAAAGCTAGGGGGGTTATCGCAACAATTGATGCGACAAGAAAGCGCCAGTCCGGAAAACATACTTATACTGACACTCTTTATCATGAAGAAAAGAAACTTGATGGAGAAAAAGAATATTTTGCCAATAGGGGCGAGATGAAATACTCTTTTCAGTTTACTGTTCCGGCAGGAGTGATTTCGGAAGGGCAAGCCAACCCCGGACTCATCGGAGGGGTAATGAATTTCTTCCAGGACATGGGCAACAATTCAATACACTGGGAAGTTAGTGTAAAACTCGATCTTCAAATGGCTTTTGATGTTTCAGCTATAAGAAATATCAGGGTTACTCCGGGCGCACAAAGTGCGCAAGGAGGCTTTGTTTCAGCACAAACGCAAACATCAGTCCCCATTGGCCCTGCACCCAATCCTGCAAACGCTCAGGCCCCCAATCAGCCCTGGCAGCCGATGAAATAATTCTGAAATCAATAAGATAGGTTCAAAAAATAGATTTTGCATGACCCAAAAGCGAGCCACGCAGAAAAAAAGATATTAAAAAATACTTCAAAAGGAGAAAAACCATGAAGTCTGCTGACTTTACGATCTAGCTCTCTGTCTTAAGTATCTCTTTTTTCTCTTCCTTCTTCGCATTTTCTTTTTGGTCCACTTCCACCTTTGCCTCGAATGGGTCTTCTTGAAGCGGCTTGTGTCCCTTGTTCTTGTTGCCATTTTCATTCACCAAAAATAAATCTCTATATCAAGAATTAAATCAAGGCAACGTTTATAAATGAAGCGAGGGAGCTTTTTTGGCGCCCTCACACTTATACGAATTGGCTTAGGAAGCCCCAAAGCTTGAATTTCAAATATTTTAATAAAATTACTCACTTTTTTACAAGCATTTTCGCAAGAGCCAGCTTTTCACTCTCATCCAGCTGATCTATCACTAATTTTAGCAGTCTTTTTCGCTCAGCCTTATCCAAAGACTGAAAATAACTCATTGCCATTTCATCATACATTTTTCATCAACCCCTAATTCAATTAACTACTAATCATTTGCCTTATTTTATGCTTTCCTTTTTATAAAATCTATTATCTTCTACTAACCCTAAGAAACTTTGCTTTGCTTCGCGGATTAAAACCCGCCTTTTTGTAGGCGGCCATATGCATTCCTCTTCCTCTTTGTCTTATCATCTCAAGCTCGAGGTTGAGAATCTTCGCATAATTGCCCCCTACTTTTCCCTGTGCTATCAGCCGTTCGACCCCATCAATAGAGATTTTTCTTTTTTCGGATTCGCGCAGAACAAATTCAAAGAACTTTTCCTGATTAATCGTTCCCTTTGAGACGAGCCGTCCGATGATGTTTCTTGTTTTCGGCTGCATGTATGCTCTATGCTCACGCGGATTGAGCGCAAGCCTCTGCGTTCTTTTTGGGAATGCGCGTTCGAACGAGCCGAGCACGAAGTTAAAAAATGGCTCGTTGTAGCGCGCCTTAAATCCTTCCATCTCCTGCCGTGACATCCCTTGCAGGTTTCCAAGAACCACCGCGGGTTTTCTTTGCGAGTTTATGAATAAATCAAAATTGAATTTTGCGATTTTTGTTCCATCAAGGGCGCTGAATTCAACCGAAGAACCAAACGGGTTGTCCGGTGCCGCAATAAATTCCATCTGGACATTCTTTTTTTCTGCAAAGTTTGCCATCCCCAAGAACGGTTTACCAAATACTTTCAGCACCCTCTCCATCCTTTCAAAGAGTGCTTCGCTTCTTGCGCCTTCCTTAAGCACTCTCTGAGAAAGAAACGTCATTAGTGATTCTGGCCCAAAGTGCCTGATAAAGGCATCAACCCTTTTTAGATGCGCAGAGTTCACTGGCCTTCCTTGGGGACCGATAAAAGCCAAGTAGTATTGTTTCGAAACGCCTAGCGTTTGGAGCGCTTTTTGAGCATCTATCCATTTGACAAACTTCTTTACCATAATGAAGTAGCGCCTGCGTAGGATAAAATACTTTCCAAACTACTTTGCTACTTCACTTTTTTAGTATCGGCCGCCGCTTTCACGAGCCCAAAAAACAATGGCGCTGGTTTCTCGAGCTTTGATTTGAGCTCAGGGTGAGACTGGGTCGCAGTGAAGTAAGGGTGCGCGCTTTTAGGAAGCTCGATGAACTCAGCAAGTTTTCCTGTAGGGGAAAGCCCGCACAAAGAAAGCCCTTTCTCCTTTAGACACTTGTGGTATTTCGGATTGACTTCATATCTGTGCCTGTGCCTTTCAGATACTTTTGTAGAACCATAAAGTCCTGCAACAATGCTGTTCTTTTCAACAACCGCTTCGTAAGCCCCAAGCCTCATGGTCCCGCCTTTTTCAACAACATTTCTTTGCTCATCCATCAGCGTTATCACTTTGTCTTTTGCATTTGGATTCATTTCAGTTGAATTGGCATCAGCAAAACCGCACACGTTTCTTGAATATTCGACAACTGCCGCCTGTAGTCCGAGGCATATCCCAAGGAAAGGAATCTTATTTTCTCTCGCATGCCTTATCACTTCAATCTTGCCTTCCCATCCCCTGGTTCCAAATCCGCCAGGAACTATTATCCCGTCAAGGCCTGCGACAGCATCGCATACGCGTTCTCCTTTCTCTATCTTTTCGGTGTCAATCATGCAGATGTCAACGCCGACATCAAGATTTGCTCCGGAGTGTCGAAGTGCTTCGACAACGCTTGCGTATGAATCGCCTAGCGCAGTATATTTTCCGCAAATACCTATTTTCACTCTTTGCCTTTCAGAATTGTCAACCATTTTTTCTGCAAGACCATGCCAATCGGCTATGTGATCTCTTTTGATTTTCATGTGAAGCTTTCGTTCCATTACTTTTAGGATTCCCTGATCGTCAAGCATCTTCGGAATAAGATAAACAGATGCGACATCTTGTGCGGTGAGCACAGCATCATTATCAACATTACAAAACATGGAAATCTTATCCTTGATTTTTTCCGTAAGAGGTTCGCTGCATCTACAAGCAACCATGTCAGGCCATATGCCGACTTCGTTAAGAGTCTTTATGCTAAGTTGCGTTGGTTTTGATTTCTGTTCATGCACTCCGCAGGGAATTGGAACATAAGAAAGATGAATGAACATTACGTTATCGCGCCCGACTTCGTGCGCAAGCTGGCGTATTGCTTCCAAGTAAAGACCATTTTCAAGATCCCCCACAGTACCCCCAACTTCAATTAAAACAATATCCGCCTTCTCTTCTTTTCCTATAGTGTAAATCCTTTCTTTTATCTCATCAGTAACGTGCGGAACGAATTGCACTGTTTTTCCTAAGAAATCCCCTCTTCTTTCTTTTTCAAGGATTGTCTTAAACACTTTTCCCATTGTAAAATTCCAGTTTCCTTTCGCAGTAACGCCCATGAATCTTTCATAATGCCCAAAATCCATGTCGCATTCAGTACCATCGTCAAGAACAAATACTTCGCCGTGCTCGACAGGATTCATCGTGCCCGGGTCAACGTTAAGATAGCCGTCGCACTTTATTGCAGAACAAGAATAACCTAGCGAAAGCAATCTTCCGATAGATGCTGTCAATACCCCTTTTCCAAGCCCGGATATCACTCCGCCGGTAACTACTATATATTTTGTCATTTGCGCCCACCCCAAATTGAAAATTAAAAAACTAGACAAATATAACTCTTTACAAGTATAATAATTCTCCTAAAAATTTTGGAGAGAAGGTTTATATTAAAGGTAAAAGATAATAACTTGACTATTTTACCCGCTTTGTGGTGTTATGAAGGGAAATTCATCTGACGAGACTGGGCTTTTTCGGGCAGTGCAGAAAAATGCATTTGATGAAGTGAAAAAACTTTACTCCAGGCGCGGCGGAAAGATAAAGATTCTTGGCATATCCGGCTCGGCAAGAAGCGAATTTGATTATGCGCAGGAAAAATCTAATTCTGAAACTTTGCTTGAACAGTGCTTAAAAAATTGCAAAAAGTTCGGCGCAGAAGTTGAGCAAATAAATTTGCGCGATTATAATATCAAACCATGCAAAGCATGCTACTCGACTGTGAACACACAGTGCCACTATCCATGCACCTGCTACAAGAAAGGAACTTCTGAAGAAGACGACATGAGCAAAATTCTTTATGATAAGCTTATCGCAGCGGACGCAATAATCTTCGCAACTCCTGTGAACAATTTCAAAATCTCATCATATATGAGCCTCTTTGTGGATCGATGCATTTCAATGGACGGTTCACTTTCACCCGCAGATTCAAAAAATCCCAAAGACAAGGCGCTGAATATAAGACACATGAAATTCATCGAAAAAAATGCCACCGAAAAACTTGGAAGCGGATTTGTCAGAAGATTCACAGGGAAAGTTGCAGGCATCATCGCCACAGGCCACGAAGAGGGCGCTGCGATGGCAATGAGCCAGATGTTTATGACGCTTAACACTTGGGGAATGCTTTTTCCTCCGCACTCCTGCGTTTATGCGATGTCGAGCATTTGCGAACCAACATACAAAGACAAGGAACTAATAATCAATAAGGGCTGTTTTACCGAAGAGATAATGCACTTGGCAATAAACATCACTGAATCTACTAAGCTTGCAAAAGACAAAAAATCTACTTGGGCTTACTCTCACTCGAAAAACTAGCCAAAATAATTGGCAGTACTTTTTGCCGAAGTGAGGTTTAAATTGGGTTAGGAAAGGAATATGTCATGAGTGTAAGAACAGACTTTCATTACATGCGAAGCGTAGCCGATGATGACGCTACAAAAGCTCTTCTTGACGAACTTGCTCTTGAATGGGACCAAGTAAGGCATTATGGAAAAGTTCCTGCCGGCGAAGATATCTTACAGCTTAATATGGCCGGCAGAAAATTTTTTATGAAGAGAAAAACTGCCACATCAACAATTGATACTTTCCTTGAAGCTTTCCAGCACGCGCACCACATGCGAATAACCCAATTCTCTGGAAAAGACGACCAAATTGTTGTCGATCTTGGGGCAAACGAAGGATATTATTTGATGGCAATGAAGATGACTAACCCTTGCTTAAGAATAATTGCCGCAGAACCTGTCATTGAAACGTTTGAAATATTAAAAATGAATGTTGAACAAAACAACTTGCAGAATATCGAGCTTGTAAATAAGGCTGTTACTGCAAAATCTGGAAAAATTCCTTTTCAAATAATTCCAGAAGTATCAGTGGTTAACGCAACCGATATTGCGATGCAGGGACGAGAGTGGCTTGACAACAAAAGAATCCATACAATCAAGGTAGATTCCACAACCCTTCCGGCGCTATTCAACAAATACAAGCTCAAAAATATTGATATCCTAAAGCTTGATGTTGAAGGAAGTGAACTGGACATCCTAAAAAGCAGCGCCCAAATACTCAAGCACATAAGAAAAATTGTTGTTGAATATCACTCAATCGCGCTAAAAGAAAAGTGCTCGGCCTTTCTTTCGCAGAATTGGTTCCAGCTTGTTCTTGACGAAAGCGAAGGAAAATCCTGCGGAGATCTTTATTTTATAAATAGAAAATTTGAAGCACAAAAGCCGGTAGTAAAACAAGTAAAGACAGAAGAATCTGCCCCAAAAAAGAAGACAAAGAAGAAAAGGCGATTTTATGGTTGATAAAAAAGATCTTGAAGAAGCGCAAAAAATGTGCATTTGCACCAAGTGCCCTTCCTGGGTGAAGGATTGCAAAGAGAAAGCAACTTATTGCCACCCTGTAGCAGAAAAAAACAAATGCATAAAAGTTGAGAAGGGATGCATATGCGGAGCATGCCCTGCGCACTCGAAATACAAATTAAGATCAGGTTATTATTGCACTCGCGGTTCTGAAAAGAACTGGCCGAGCGCATAAAGAACCCTGATTTTTTTGAGGTGTTGAAGAATGGGAATGATAGCAGATATCGCATTTTACCCTGTGATGGGCGTGCCTCTTGTGGCAATAGGAGGGATGATCACTTTCCTCTTCCTGCTCACAACTGCAACAATAGGACTCACCATCTTTTCAGGCAAATCATACTTTACAATCAACCAGCACAAGATGGTCGCCCTGACGACAGTCGCACTTGCATCGATACACGGGCTCGTTGCGCTCTTAGGATTTCTCGGCTTCTAAAAAAATAATTGAAAAAGGTTTTTCAAAAGAAGCACATGCTTAATATAGAAGCTTCATTTTAGTTGTCTTTTTTCTTTCATTTATTATTTCTTCAATGACTTGCGCGTGCGAATCAAGTTTTTCTTTAATCATCCAATAATCGGAGGCGATTACTTCGCGCTTGCTTAATTTTGCAATTTCAAACCATTTTGTAAAATCTTTTTCCCCGATTCGTCTTGGATCTTTCGCGCACGCTTCAACTAAAAAAAAACAAACCCGTGCTTGCTCTTGTCCTTCTCAATAAGCCTCTCGTATATAACGCTTTTTATTCCTAAGAACTCCATTTCAGCGAATGTCTTCTCTTTCATTATTCTTTTCACAGAATCCTTTATGGATTCATTTATCAGAAGCCTCCCCGAGGGCAAGCTCCAAAATCCTTTGTATGGCCGCTTGTCCCTTTTAATCAAAAGTATCTTCCCTTCATTTCTGCACGCAATAAGAATGACAACTAGCGGGCTTATAATGTCCGTATCCTTTCCAAAGAAAGGTATAAGTTTTTCCGCTTTTTCAGTGAGCTTATACGCGAGCCCTCTCTTTTCAAGGGTCCCCTCTTTTAGCATCTTCTTCAAGAAATATGCAAGAAGGTTTGAACTGATCCTTGTCTCTTTATGAAGCTCTGAAAAGCGCAGGCGCTCAGAATAAAGAAACTGCTTGAATATCTTTTCCCTGCTTTTGTCCATCCTCAGCGCCATTTTACCACTTTTTTGACCAATACTCTTACTCAATATTTGTTGAGTAAATCCTTATAAAGAATGCCGAACGGAATCATTTTGAGGTAAGAAAAATGGACCAATCAAAACCCGAGGCGAAAGTAATAGAGAATTACGAGCAGAATCACAAGATGCACTATCTTGTGGCGACAACAATAATCGTAAAGGATGGGAAATATTTGATAACAAAGAGGGCGCCTTTTGAAAAAGCGTTCCCAAACCTCTGGACCGTTCCCGGAGGAAAGCTTGAATCAAAGGACTTCACGACACGGGAAAAGGATGCAAAAGAATTATGGTATAATGTTATTGAGGGCCTTGCTGAAAGAGAAGTGATGGAAGAGGTCGGACTTGAGGTTCATGATCTAAAGTACCTAACAAGCATCAGCTACATTCGCTCCGATGGAATACCAACAATAATCATTAGCCTTTTTGCGAACCACAAGAATGGAGAAGTAAAGCTCTGTCGCGCACTTACCGAATATGCATGGGTGACGCTAGAAGAGGCAAAAAATTACGAGCTTATTGACGGGATATTGGACGAATTGACAATGCTTGACAATTATCTGAAAAATGGAACTATTGGAAAGTGGAAAAGGCATTAAGAGAATCCGAGGCGCTTACTCAACAAGCTCCCCGTCTTTTTGCAATTTCCAAAGCTTTTGATAAATTCCTTTTTTATCAGCGAGCTCCGCATGTGTGCCCACCTGCATTATCTTGCCTTTTTCCATCACTACAATCTTATCAGCCTTCATTATAGTGCTGAGCCTGTGTGCAATCATCAAGGTAGTTCTTCCTTCCATTAGTTTTGAAAGCGCCCGCTGTATTAGGTATTCCGTAGTTGAATCAAGAGCGCTAGTGGCTTCATCAAGAACAAGTATTTTCTTGTCAGCAAGTATTGCCCTGGCGATGGAAAGTCTCTGTTTTTCTCCGCCTGAGAGTTTAATTCCCCTTTCGCCGACAACTGTTTTTTCCTGTTCGGGTAATGCTTTTACAAAATCATAAAGTTGCGCTGCTTTGAGCGCGGCAAAAACTTTCTGCCTTGTTGCATCAGGATTTGAGAAAAGAACGTTATTGTATATTGTGTCGTTGAATAGCACGCACTCCTGAGGAACAATTGATAGTTCGCCCCTTAGAGATTCTTGCGTGAAATCAGCAATATCATTCCCGTCAATTTTTATTTTCCCTTTGTCAACATCATACAATCTATACAAGAGCTTCACAATCGTCGTTTTCCCCGCCCCTGAGTGCCCAACAAATGCAACCTTGTCCTTTGGCATAACTTTAAGCGAGAAATCTTTTACAACTCCGCTTCGGCCGTAACTAAAAGTAACATCTTCAAAATCGACAGATCCTTTTGATATCTTCAGCGGCTTTGCCCCGGGTCTATCGACAACTTCCGCCACTGTTTTCTTGTACTGCACAATCGCCTCAAGATCCGAGAGCGACTCGTAAAGCCTTCTTACTCCCCACATGAATTCAAATAGAGGAGCAATAAGCCCCAAGAAACTCGCGTAGATGAACGCAAGCGATCCAACCGTCAGTTCGCCGTTAAGCATCCTTGTAAGACTGAAGTACATTATCAAAATAGTTCCAAGCCCAAGTATAAAAGCCATTCCCGACTCCATGAGTGCGTAAAAATTCCAGAACTTTAGGAATTTTTTCAGCGTAGTCTGGGCGATTGAACGAAAGATGTAAATTATTCTCTTTTCTTTGCCGAAGTGTTTTACTGTCTCTATGTTGATGAATATGTCGCTGATGAATCCTTTCTCAAAATCCTCGGCTTCATTTCTTTCAATATTGGCTTTTTGCTGCCAACCCAATACTATCCAGCTATAGATAATGAAAGCGACAACTGTCCCAAGAACTACCATCGCCGAGGGCAAATCAAAAAGCGCTATCACTGCAAAACTAAGGATCACCTTAAGCACGAGAGGCGAACCGTGAAATGTAATAAAATCCGTTATTCCTTCTACACTCTTACTGCTTCGTATTAGCTTTGAGATAAGACTTCCCGTCCTGTGCGTTGTATGGAATGAATGTGAAAGGTTCAGAAGGTGGGAAAAGATATCCATCTTCACGTCAAGCATTATTTTTGTTTCAAGAACGTTAAGCAAATATACTCTGAAGAATTTTGTTATTGAAAGCACGATTACGGAGCCTAGAAATATTGCTCCTAAAAAAAGCAAGGATTGCACAAATGCTTCGCCAATCATTCCGCCGGATGTGAAAAGCGTCGCATCATCTATCACTTGCTTGTATACAAGATTCTGCCCCACTTCCACCAGAGCGACTATTGAAAGTATGACCAGCACTATAACAAATGTTTTCCAATAAGGGGCTGCAAGCTTAAGGTAATACCCAAAATTGTCCTTTAGGTTGACTTTTTCTTCTATCTTTGACATGCCATTCACCAGGTGCGATAAGTAATTTGTGTTCAAGTAGTTAAAATAGGTTCTCTCCCACTGCCAGGAGTGAATGCTGTTTTGGCGGTTGACGAAGCAAAAGGTATTTATCCGCCCGCACAGTTTCTATTGCAATGGCACAAGCAAAAGATAATGCGACAAAAAAAGGCAGGATAGATGTTGATAAATATATAGCAAAATTCCCTCGTCCGGTCCAAAAGGAACTTTTGGATCTGAGAAAGACCATTCATAAGGCTGCTCCAAAGGCGGAAGAATTGATGTCCTATGGCGCCCCGGCATTTAAGCAGAACAAAAACCTAGTGCTTTATGCGGCATTTAGTGAACACATAGGATTCTACCCCAGCCCTTCGGCAATAATCAAATTCAAGAAAGAACTTTCAAAATATGATCTCTCAAAAGGGACTGTGAGATTCCCATTAGGAACAAAGATTCCTTTTGATTTAATAGAAAGGATTGTAAAGTTCAAAGTGCAGGAAGACGAGAAAAGCAACTAAACGCTTTCACTTCTTCGCTTTTCCCTGGTTCTTTACAGAATCAAGTGCAGTTGCAAGCTCTTCGTCGCTTGCAAGATAGTAGTGTTTTATTGGCTTGAGATTTTTATCCAACTCGTAAACAAGAGGAATTCCAGTAGGAATATTTAACCCAACAATATCTTTTTCCGAAACACTGTCAAGGTATTTCACTATCGCGCGAAGACTATTCCCATGCGCGGAGATTAATATTTTTTTGTTCAATTTTATCGCAGGAGCTATCTCGCTTTTCCAATAAGGCATTACCCTTGCAACAGTGTCCTTAAGGCACTCAGCAGTCGGCAAATCTTTTTTTGAAACATCTTTGTAAAGAGGATCATCTCCAGGAAACATTGGATCAGTTTCCTTTAACTCAGGAGGACGAGTGTCATAACTTCTTCTCCACAAGAGCACCTGTTCTTCGCCGTACTTTGCAGCCATCTCGCTCTTGTTTAATCCTTGAAGAGCGCCATAGTGTCTTTCGTTAAGTCTCCAAGATTTTTCTATTGGGATCTTCTTGTGCTTCATTTCCTTGAGCGTAAGAGTAAGAGTTTTTGTTGCTCTTTTAAGAACTGAAGTAAATGCCAAGTCAAATTTGTATTTGCCTTCTTTTAATTTCTTTCCAGCGCTCTTCGCTTCTTCAACACCTTTCTCTGAAAGATCAACATCTACCCAACCAGTAAATTTATTCTCTTTGTTCCAAGTGCTTTCCCCATGCCTTAGTAATACTAATTTATGCATTTATACCACACCTTTATTTCCCCACAGCTTTTGCTATTGCAATCCCATAATTAAAAGCCGCTCTTCTTTGCCTTGCTACTGCAGCATCAGATATCTGAAGAGGAAGTCTTGCTACTTCACCCTCATGCTTATTCATATATTTAATATAATTCTTATGGGTCAATAAGGCCTTTCCATCATTTGATTTTATCATTCCAGCGTTTCTCCTAATCCCAATATCTAAGTTCTCAAGAGGCGTATAGAAAGGATCCATTTCCTTAAAATCAACTTCCCCCTTGTAACCCATTCCTTTTAGGGCTGCGCATATTTTATTATAAGTTCTTCCAAGGAAAAAATAATCGACAACAACTACTTTCTTGTCAGTAGCAGATATTTTTTTTGCCAAGTTTTCTTGAGTAGCTTTTACTGAATTTTTTTTTCCAGACAAGTCGGCTACTGGCATCTTAAGAAAAATTACTTTTGCGCCAGGGGCTGCAACCTTAAATACCCCTGCCAAAAAATCACCAGTTGTTATCGCTTCAGTGTAAGGGCAAATAATCTTGTAACCCCTCCCGTTTGTGCCGTCAACAACATCTAGCGCCCTTTGTAATATCTGTTTTTCAAGAGCAGGCGCAAGGGGTCTAGCTTTCACGCGATGAGTCAATCTAAAATCAGCAATGTTTCTTGGCTCTCTTCGATACCTTCTTTTCATGCAAATATAACATCTTTCTTTGTTTTTAAATGAAGAACCTTGTCAGAAAATCCCTGGCATTAATTGGTTCTTCATGTTGCAAAATGGGTTATGTTAGGCAGTAAGCTGCAGGAGTTAAACCCATTTTGCTTAAATAAAACTGGCTAAATCACTCGCAAAAAAGGTAATGTATATTTGTTACACCATCCAAAAAATAGTCTTTATAAGCGTCTGACTCGTTACTTATTGATGCAAAAGATTAGCATAATGTCAATCCAAGTTCTGGTTTTGGCCGTGCTAGTCACATTGCTCGCTTAAGTGTTATCAAAATACTTAGGTGAGTCTGATTCTAAAAAAAGAAATTAATTCACTCTAAGTTTTTTGCAAAACTTAAGCCATTTCGAAGAAAGGGTGGTTTTAGGTGGATGGTAAAAATGCAAGAGAAAATGAAAGTATTCCCTGTGGCAAAGAAATGACCTGCGCAGAGATAGTTGTGAAGAGTCTTGAGGATCTTGGAGTAGATACAATTTTTGGTTACACCGGCGGAGCAA
>JBBSVX010000062.1:0-6079 GCA_038046585.1 archaeon | reverse complement strand
AGCTTTCAGGCAAAAAAGGAGACTTAAACGCCTTTCTTAGAGCTGTATCAAGGGCCCACCAAAATGCCACAAAAGGCACGAATGCTGTGCTAGAAAGGGCAGAAAAAGAGCAGCAAAGAAAACCTGCAAAAATTCACAGGCTGCGATAACCCCTTTTTTAGGACACGCCAACATTTAAAAACAAAGCCGACTTTTATAAGTTAAATTTGTGAGTGATATTTTATGAAAGCAGTTTTTGAAGTTAGAAGCATAAAGCAAAAGTGGAAGCCCCCTTTCACAAAAGACATAACGGACGAAGTGTTTGAAGTGGACGAAGGAAAAGGATTTGACAATATAACCGGAAACGGAAACGACGAATCAGTATTCAAATTTATTGAAGCAAGAGGGGACCGAGTAGTAGTTCAATACTCAAAACTCTTCACCCTCAAAACTCCAAACCCGGGCAATTATATGATTGTGCTCCAAAAAGATGAGCCAATAAGCATGACTTACCTCTGGGGCGAAGACGGAGTAACAAAAAAGATCACATTCAAAGGCACGCCAATGCAATAATTAGGCCTTTGAGAACTTTTTTTGAAAAATCCAACATAAGTATATAAAGACAACGTATGATAAAATTGTTCATATGACTCCAGACGACATATGTGGATACAAGTGCATGAACGTGCTCGGCAACGAACTAAGATGTAAGATAATAAGGTCGCTTAAGGACAACCCGATGACGGTGACCGAACTCTGCAAAACAACCACTTCAGAGCAGAGCAGACTCAGCCATTCGCTTAAGCAATTGAGAGAATGCAATTTTGTGGGCGTCTCAAAAAGAGGGAAGGAAAGGGTCTACTCGCTGAAGAGCGACTTATTCACGAAGAAGATAGATGGAACGCTTTTTGATGCCATGAAAGGCCACATAGAAAAGCACTGCATGGACAAGCTCAAGCCCAAGAAGGGCGGCGAGAAAAAATCGCTTCTCGAAAGAGCAAAACCGTAAAGCCCCAATCAAAAAATATTTTTTCTTATCCGAAGGAAGCGAGAAATTATATGAAAACTAAAGCATACCTCGATTATTCCTCCACAACCCCCGTAAGAAAAGAGGCGCTTAAAGCCGCACTCCCCTTCTTTTCAAAAAAATTCGGAAACCCAAGCTCCTTTCACTCAACCGGACTTGAGGCAAAGCTCGCAATGAAAGCAGCAAGAGAGAAGATTTCAAAAATATTGAACTGTGCGCCAGAAGAAATAATATTTACCGGAAGCGGAACGGAAAGCATAAACCTTGCAATCAAAGGAATCGCACTGAAAAATCTAATCGAAGGAAAGAAAGGGACCTTCATCACTCAAAAAACAGAGCACCACGCGGTACTTGAAACCCTTGAATGGTTAGAAAAGTTAGGGTTCAAAAAAATTGAGCTAGGCGTGGATGAAAACGGAGTCATTAGGCTTGAAGAACTAAAGAGCGCGCTTGTAGAAAACAAAGACACTCTTCTTGTCAGCATAATGTATGCGAATAACGAAATAGGGACAATTCAGCCTATTGAAAAAATCGCCCAGATTTGCAAAAGCCACAAAGTGCCTTTTCACACAGATGCTTGCCAAGGCGCGGAATACCTTTCACTTGACACAAAAAAACTTGGCGTGGACATGATGACACTAAACGGAAGCAAAGTATATGCTTTCAAAGGAACTGGCCTCCTTTACAAGAAAAAAGATTTGGATATAGAACCATTGATTACAGGCGGAAGCCACGAATTCAACTTAAGAGCAGGAACAGAAAACGTCGCAGGAATTGTAGCGCTCGCAACTTCACTCGAGCTTGCTGAAAAAGAAAAGAAAAAAGAAGGAAAAAGACTCTCTGCCTTAAGGGATTATTTTATTTCAAAAACAAAAAAAGAAATCCTTTTAGTAAAACTAAACGGACACCCGACAGAAAGACTCCCAAACAACATCAACCTTTCATTTAAAGGAGTGGAAGGAGAAAGCATAATGCTAAGGCTTAACGAAGAAGGAATAAGGGTAAGCACAGGAAGTGCTTGCACTTCGCAATCGCTTGAACCAAGCCACGTCCTCCTCGCGCTTGGTTTAACTCACGAACTAGCACACGGAAGCATTAGATTTTCGCTAGGAAAAGGCACAGACAAAAAACAGCTCGACTATACTTTAGGAAAACTAAAAAAAACAATCGAGTTTTTGAGAGAAATATCGCCTGTTTGGAGGGAAAAAAATGAAAGTAGAAGGAACTGACTGGTTTTATTCGCCGAAAGTAAGAGAGCACTTCATGAAACCTAAAAACTTTCTCAAGAACGAGAAAGAAGTGAAGGACTATAATGGATACGGAAAAACAGGAAACGTGAAATGCGGCGACATGATGGAAATGTGGATACTTGTAGAAAAAGAAAGGATAAAGAAATGCAAATGGAAAACTTTTGGTTGTGCAAGCGCAATCGCAAGCACAAGCATGCTCTCGGAAATGATAACTGAAAAAGGCGGAATGACACTTGCAAAAGCCAAAAAACTCACAGGAAAAGACATAATGGACCGCCTTGGCGGATTGCCCGCGATAAAAGTTCACTGCTCAGTCTTAGGAGACCGCGCACTGATGCTTGCAATAAAAGACTACGAGTCAAAAGCAAAAGATTTTCCTTGAAGACAGGAAGCAATAAAAGCCTCCGCTGCGCAATCTATTAATGCCCCGACAAATACCCCAACTTCGAAAGACAATCGTCCGCGCAAGAAAAGAACTTGAAAGCGCACGCGAACTTCACGAAAGGCGAGAGAAGGGAATCGACGATTTAATCAACAGAATTGTCACCGTAAAGAAATCCATAGAACTCTTCAGGGCAAAACAGAATATCTACAAAACACTTGCAAAGGAAGCCCAAAAGCAAAAAAAGTTTGACAAGTGGCGCAAATTCAAGAACGAATCAACAGAATTCAAGAACCACGCAGATGCCATGCAAAAAAGGGAAACAGGACTCCTAGGCGAAATAGACGCCCTAACAGGAAGAAAGAAGGCACAAATAGAGCGAAAAAAAACACTCCAAGAACTAAAGGTTGAAGCGGCGAGCGCAGAAGTGAATGAAGCAAGGGAAGATCTGGAAAAAATGATTCGCATTGTCGGCCAAAACCACCCCGCAGTAATTGAATCAAGGCGAAGACTTCTAAAAGCAAAAAGCAATTTTCAGGAAGAGCTCTGGAAAATCAACCAACAGGACATAGCCGCCGAAAAAAACCCTTCAACAAGAAGAGAACTTGAAAAATACCAAAAAATAACAGAAAAAAAATTCTTTAAATACTCAAGGAAAAGCGAACGCATCTAAAAAAGCAAGCCAGCCGACAAATAGAATAAAAGAAGTTGCCCACAAATTATCCTCATGAAAAACGTAGCAATAATCGGCTCAGGTCCCGCAGGACTTGCGGCAGCAGAATATTTGGCGAAAGAAGAATTTGGAGTCACAATATTTGACGAACTTAAGGAGTTCGGGGGGATGATAGCCTATGGAATACCCGAATTTCGAATACCCTTAAAATCCTCAAGAGAAAGAAAAGCCCAAATGGAGAAAAAAGGAATAATTTTTGAGAATAAAAAAATCCTTTCCGTAAAATCCCTGCTAAAAAACTTTGGCGGAGAATTTGACTATGTTATTCTTGCAATAGGCGCCGGCGCCGGATCAAGCGCGGGTTTTGAAGGAAAAAATGACCCAAGCATAATTGATGCATTAAATCTTTTAACCGAATCAAAGCTTTATGAAAAAAATCTTCTCTCAAAAGAAGAAAGGGTCATTGTAATCGGCGGAGGCAACTCTGCAGTAGATGCCGCAAGGGCAGCCGTACGCCAATGCGAAAAAGTTACAATAATTTATAGGCGAACAAGAGCCGAAATGCCAGCGCTAAAAAACGAGGTGGATTCTGCAGAGAAAGAAGGAGTACAAATGGACTTCTTGCTCGCCCCAAAAAAACTTGTCAACGCAAATGGAAAAAAAGAGCTCGTGTGCTCTGAAATGATTTTGGGAGAAAAAGACGCAAGCGGACGAAGAAAACCGATTGATTCAGGAAAGACTCGTCTAGTTCCATGCGACAAAATAATAGTTGCAATAGGACAAACCCAAGATCTCTCTTGGTTAAAGAAGGAAGGCATAAAATGTGCAGATAATCTTGTGCAAGTTGACGGCAACTATAAGACTACGCTTGAAGGAGTCTACGCGGCAGGAGACTGCGTTACTGGAGCAAAAACTATTGGCGAAGCAACCAAAACAGGTCTTTTGGCGGCAAAAGCCATTTTACAATCTGCCAAAAACTAGCAACTCCCAATTAGCATCAACACCCCATAACCCATAGATTACGATTTTCGTAGCCATTAGTACGTTATTTATTTAGATTGATTCAAGCTCCATCATGGATTGTGCAAGCCAATCAGGGACTGTGATTCTAAAAATCGGCGGCGGAATCCTGCGCGACAAGGACTCGTTTGAAAGAGTAGTCTCAATTGTCGAAGGAAAAAAGAAATCCGGCAAAAAGCAAATAATCGTTATTTCAGCACTTTACGGAGTAACAGACTCTCTCCTCGACAGCATGAAAAAATGTTTTCACAACTCGGCAAAAGTCGAGGAAACAATAGCATCACTGAAAAAAATGCACAAGGACTATCTGAAATATTTATCAAATCCAAAGATTAGGCAAAGCGCAGAATTCGCCCTTGACGAAGAGATCTCAGTGCTTGAAAAATTCCTTTACGGAATAAGTTACTTAAAAGAGATAAGTCCAAGAAGCAAGGACCTCATCCAAAGCTTTGGAGAAAGACTAAGCCCGATTGTGCTCGAAGCATTTTTGCTCGATAAAGGAATAAACGCAGAATTCATGGATGCTGAAGAAGTGGGAATATTTTGCAAAGGCCCTTTTGAGAATGCGATTGTTGAACTTGAAAAAACCAAAAAGTCTCTTGAAAAGAAGGCAATGCCACAACTAAAAGACAAAGTCATCCTTTTGCCAGGGTATTATGGGGTGGATGAAGCCGGAGACGTGAAGACATTTGGAAGAGGGGGAACTGATTACAGCGCAGGATTCATTGCAAACATATTTAATGCAGAGCTTGAAGTTTGGAAAGACGTTTCGGGATTCATGACAGCCGACCCAAAAGTCGTGCCCGCTGCAAGACAAATAGAAACACTAAGCTATGATGAAGCCGCAGAACTTGTGTATCTAGGCGCAAAAATACTTCATCCAAAAACAATAGATCCGCTAAGACAAAAAGGGTTGTGCGCTGAGATAAAGAACGTGTTCGCTCCGGAAGTTAGGGGCACAATAATATGCGGTGAAAAGAAGATGCATGAATGCGTAGTAAAATCAATCGCCACAACAAAAGACATTGTTCTTATCACAGTAAACAGCATGAGTATGATTAACATGCCTGGATTTGCTTCAACATTGTTTTTGAAACTTGCAGAAAGGGACATCTCAATTGATCTGATAGTTACAAGCGAAACATCAATAACTTTCAGCGTGGACAATAAAAGCGTGGAAGGCGCAATGGACGCCGCAAAAAGCCTTTCAGATTCCTTTCCATGCACAGTCTCATCCAAAAAAGATGTTTCAATGCTTGGAATAATCGGCGAAGGGATACAGGAAACCTCAGGAATTGCAGGAAGATTATTTTCAGCGCTCGGAAAAGAAAAAATCAATGTTGAACTAATAGCCCAAGGATCTTCAGCAATAAACCTAAGCTTTGTGGTAAAAAAAGCCGATCTTGACAGGGCGCTACAAACGACGCACAAAGAATTCATCGAATGATTTAACTATTATCAAAACCGACGGGGGAATTGAAAAATGAAAAAAATAAGAGCCGGAGTACTAGGCGCAACGGGAATGGTTGGACAAAATTATCTTAGACTACTTGAGAATCACCCCTGGTTTGAAGTAACTTACTTAGCAGCATCCCCAAATTCCGCGGGAAAAAAATATTCTGAAGCAGTAAAGGGAAGATGGCAAATGAATACCCCAATACCTCAAGCCCTCAAAGACCTTATTGTAGAAGACGCAAATATAGTTTCAAAAGCAGTGGGAAAATGCGATTTTGTTTTCTCCGCAGTCG
>JBBSVX010000061.1:0-8444 GCA_038046585.1 archaeon | reverse complement strand
GGCTCCAGGATTTGGAGGAATAAGAATTGTCTCTATCATGAAAAATAATATTGCTGAGTGGTATTACCATTCATCTAACGGAAAAGAGTTTGAACTTGCACTAGAAAAAACACTGAAAAATCCAAGCACTCTAAAAAATATTGAAAAGTTTTTAGAAAACGAATCAACACAAGCTGTGAAAAAGATCAGCAAACTGAATCTGAACAAATTATCAAACAAACAGCTCGCTGAACTAGCAACATACTATTACAAAGAATTTGAAGAGATACTCGCTGTTTCAGGACACATTAGGATGAATGACCGTGCAATAAGTAAGAGAGTGAAAAGCAAAGATATCCTCGCCGAAAAGCAAAGCGCATTATACAATGAAGAAAAAGCATTATCCAACCTAGCAAAAAAGGCACGCCAAGGATTACAAAAAAAACAAATTAACACAGAACTAAACAAGATTTATGAGAAATATTGTTTTACTTCGCTTGGTTATTTCAATGAAAAACCAAAAACAAAAGAACACTACAAATCATTGTTAGAGGCTCTCATAAAAAATTCTCACCCCCCCAAAAACACGATTAACGGAAAAATACCAAAAACAAGATTCGAAAAGATTGCTTCAAAAATAATCTACCTTAAGGACTTATTCAAATACTCCATAAACAAACTTGAGCACAACTACGAGCCAATGTTTGCTGAAATTTCAAAAAGAACAAATAAAGAAGTCGGCTTTATAAAAAATCTCCTTCCCGAAGAAACGACTTCGCTAGTACTCAAAAAAGAAATAGATCTAAAGGGCGTGGAAAAAAGAGCCGAAAAGAGCATTATGATTACGACCGATAGCAAAGCAGAAATACTTTTAGACAATGTTGATGAAATCATTAAAGAGATTTTCAAACCACCCGAAGAGATAATGGGTAAAGTTGCATCAAAAGGATATGCAAAAGGCATTGCGAGAATAATAACATCTCAAAAGGAATTTAAAAAATTCCAAACCGGAGATGTAATAATAGCATACAACACAAGTCCCGATTATTTTCCTCTCATGAAAAACGCAAGTGCGATAGTGGCTGAAGACGGATCATTAACATGCCACGCAGCAATAGTATCACGCGAACTAAAAGTACCCTGCATAATAGGAGCTTACGGAGCAACAAAAATTCTCAAAGACGGAGACGTGGTTGAAGTAGATGCGAACAAAGGAACCGTCAAGATAATTTCAAAGAATATAGCACAAACGAACGATAAAAAAGAAGATGACTTGACAGCACAAATTTGGAATGAATCTTTCAGATGGAGATATGAAGCGTACCCATTCTTTACTTCAGTTTACCTCAAAGCCTACGCGCCACCAAGAACAAACTATCATTTCCAATGGAAGCATTTCTTGAACAAGTTCAGAGACGGCGAACTTGTTGCATACCTTCCACGAGACCCTCTGCTACAGAAAGGGCAGGAGCAAATAGAAGAGCTCTTAGAAGGTAAGAAAGGGTTTGCGAGAGAATTTGGGACAGAGCATAAGAGATTAAGAGAAGCAATCGCAATGATTGAGAAACAGGGAAATAAGGGTGGGCTTGATAATTGGTGGCCAAAAACACAAATCGCACTTTCAGAGGCTTCTGCACTCCTGTTTAGCTTCGATTTTGCACTTAACGAGAGACTCAAAGAGATGCAGTCAAATGACCCAAAGCTTTTTGATACAATAAATTCGAACATTATAGAAGAGGATAAATCTTTCCTAAACGAGGCGGTAGAGTACCTTCAAAAGCTTGCAAAGCGCCACCCACAGGACTTCCAAAAAATTCATTCAGAGTTCATGAAGAAATACTCTTGGTTCCAGAACAGCTACAAAGGAGAATTCCCAATAACCGAGAAATGGTTGAAAGAATTCTATGAAAAGAACAAGAGCGCAAGACCCCACAAAAAGAGTGCGAAAAAACCGATTAAGAAAAAGTATAGGCTGCTTACAAAAATAGCAAGCCAAGCGATTAATGTGAGGGACGACAAGAAGAAACTGCTTCTCAGGGCAGTAGAGCATCTCCAAGGATGGCTAAAAAAAGAATGCGCCACAAAAGGAATGAAGTTTGAAGAACTAAGGTGGCTCAGCGTGGACGAGGCAAAAGCCGCACTTAGCGGAGACAAAGAAATGATTAATCTTGCGAAAGAATGCGAGAAGAATAATGAAAGATTCGGAACCGCAACTACCGCAGGGTATGCTGAAGTAACAAGAGAACTATTCGAAGAAGTAAGCAAACAATTCCTAAAAAACGAAGGCGCGAGCGAGATACGAGGAATGACCGGAAACAAAGGCAAGGTAACTGGAATTGCAAGAATAATTCATGATGCAAAAAAAGAAGAGAACCGACTCAATGAAGGAGAAATACTTGTGACTTCCATGACCCGACCAGAATTCATGCCTCTAATGAATAAGGCAGCAGGGTTTGTAACTGATGAGGGCGGAGTAACATGCCACGCAGCAATAATTGCGCGCGAAATGAACAAGCCCTGCGTAATAAGCACAAAGATTGCCACCCAAGTGATCAAAGACGGAGACACAATTGAAGTTGATGCTGATAAAGGCATAGTAATAATACTTGACAAAAATTCAGCTGTCAACTTGAAGAATTTTGAAAAAGAATCTCTTTCAGTAGAACATGTTGATTGCAGGTGGCTTTACCTTGAAATACCCGCTTATTGCTTTACCACTCCTTTTGAAGGAAAAACCGTCCCCTTCAGTTTTGTCGGCGCCTATGTAAAGGGTATAGAAATGGATTGGATCACGGACAAGACAGACCACGGCAAAATCTCGCAGGATTTGCTCAGAAAAGACTCAGAAAACAATAATTACTTCTCTGCACTTCACAAAAAGTGGCTTGTCGAGTTTGATAAGATGTTTTCTTTCTATTACCGCGAGCTAGAAAAAGATTATTCAAAAGCAACAGATCACGAACTAAAAACTAAGTTGGAACAAGTGTGGGAGTTGTACACAAAAAAAGCGATTTTCCCCGCAATGATCGACGGATTCATGTTTTACGCCGACAAAAAACTGCACAGCCTCCTCAATGATTATGCCACGGAGCAAAAAACAGATGAAACTCCGACAACGCTCTTTAGCACACTTGCAGCGCCAGTGGATGATTCGTTCTTGAAAGAATTCGAAGAAGACCTAGCAAGAATAGCAAAAGAAAAAGGAAAAAACGCCGGCACACTTGTCAAAGAACATTGCAAAAAGTACTCTTACATCAACAGCAGTTATGGAGACTACAAAGAATACACTGAGACCGACGCCCTAGAACGCATAAAAGAGCATGCAAAACCCGCCCTTTCTGCAAAAGAGAATAAATTTGCGAAAAAAAAGCTCATTAAAAAATACAAGTTCCCAAAAGAAGCGCTCCAACTCGCAAGACTAACTGAACTTTTCACAAAATGGCAAGACGAAAGAAAACAACTCACTCTGACGCACATTGGCATTGAAGCAAAGATAATCTCCGAGATTGGCAAAAGAAAAGCGATCGAAGAGGACTTGCTCAAGGCGTGCCACTATAGCGAACTTTACGATATACTTGATGGAAAACCCGTTCCAAGCAGCGCAATAAAGAGAACAAAAGAGCCCACGATGGCGATATTCGAGAAAGGAAAACTCACTCTAGAAATAAGCGGAAAAGAAGCTGTCGATTTTGTTTCAAAAGCCAAAGGAAGTTATGATCAAAACGCTTCGCAAATAAGCGGTCTTGTAGCATACCCTGGGAAAGTTACTGGCAAAGCCAAGATTGTCAGAACATTTGAAGACACAAAAAAAGTTGAAATCGGAGATGTGCTCGTAATACCCATGACGCGCCCCGAACACACCCCCATAATGAAAAAAGCAATCGCGATTGTCACCGATGACGGCGGAATCACCTGCCACGCAGCTATTATTGCACGAGAACTAAAAAAAGTTTGCATCATCGGCACCAAACACGCCACCCAAATAATCAAAGATGGCGATATAGTAGAAGTTGATGCGGATAAGGGAATCGTGAAGATACTCAAAAGCAAGCCATAAAATAGCATATTACTTATTGATTTGCATGGAACAAGCAAATGGCGCCACAAAACCCAAGTACCACATCCCGCGCATAAGGAAAATGATGATGGTGCCCTGCGTTTGGAACGCGGAGAGCCAGACTTCGCCTAACCAGAAAAAACTTCACGGCATCGCATCAGTGCCGTACTATGAGTACCACAACAACGGCAGCATCTGCACGATTCGATTCACAGAAGACTGGGACAGGGTGGGCGAAACGATACAGGAAAAAATATACTCTGACGGCAAGTACCTCCCAAGGATCTATGAAGAACAATTGGAAAAAGGAAAGGAACTTGTAAAACTTTCAAATAAAATAATTGGCAAAAACTTGGGCGAAGAAAGCGTCGCAACGCTACTAAAGATGCACAAAGAACTGCATGATGCCTGGATAGCATTTGACGAACTCAATGTCCCGCCATGGTTCTTTGCAGGCGATCAGTTCCAAAAAAGGCTCCACGAGGAAACAAAAAAAGCGGCTGCCTCAACCACGGACGAAGAATTCACTGCGCTTGTTACCTCACCTACGCTTTCATTCAGCACAGAAGAAGAGCTAGGGATACTCGAAGCGGCGAAATACATTGAAGAACATGATCTCAACTGGGCAATCAAGGGCTCAATAGACCAGGCGAGGTACAAGCTCCCAAAGGAAGTCACTTCGAAGATCACAGCACTTGCAGAAAAATATTATTGGATACCTTTCGGATATGACGGCCCCACAGTGTATGATGAAGAGCACTACCTTCAGGCAATAAAGGAAGCACTCGCAAAAGGCGCTTTAAAAATAAAGGAAAGAATCTCAGAAATCAAGCGCTTTGAAAGAGATACGCCAAAGAAACAAGAAAAAATAATCGAAAAACACGGCCTTTCAAAAAAACTTGCTGAACAAATCAAAAAGACGCACACTCTCGCCCTCATGACAGACCAGAGAAAAGAATTCCAATTCCAAAGCCACGTTGCGCTTGACAAGGTGCTTAGTGCACTTGCAGAAAAGATAGGCGTTGAAAAAATAATTCTCAAATATGTCGTTCTTGAGGAGATAGAGAATCTCAAGGACAAACCAAAGGAACTCAAAAGCCTCGCAGAGAAAAGAATAAATGGATTGTTCTTCACAAAAACCGAAAATGGGAAAAGAGAATTCATTTACGGCCAAAAAGCGCAGGATATGGCGAAAGAAATGCTCAGCCTCGGAGGAGAGGAAGCGGAACTAAAAGGAACAGTAGCCAGCATGGGCCCAAAACCAAAGACTATCGGACCCGCAAGGATAGCGCTCACACCAAAAGATGCTTCAAAAATTAAGGAAGGAGAAATACTTGTCACAAACATGACCACCCCCGAATATGTGCCCGCAATGAGAAAAGCTGCGGCAATCGTCACCGATGAAGGCGGAGTAACATGCCACGCAGCAATTGTTTCGCGCGAGCTGAATAAGCCATGCATCATTGCAACAAAAAATGCTACCATTTCGTTCAAGACAGGACAAGTGCTTGAAGTTGATACAAAAACAGGAATTGTGCGAGCGATAAAAGAAGAAAAAGCACTCGAAATGGGGCTGACAAAACAACAGCTATTAGAGTTCTTTGAAAATAACAAAATAGATTTGCAAAATGCAAAGGCATCAATATTTGCAGCCGATTTTGTCTATTCCAATTATATAAACTCTGAAAGCGTAACAGGAAAAGAATACTCGCCTACTTTTGTTTATCACTCTGGAGAAGCCAATTTCTACCAACTAATGCCACTAAACAAAGTCAATTCGATAGCAAAAGCGGTGTTTGAAAACATCAAGAACGGCAACACAAGCTTTGAAGATTTCTTTGGCAAATCATACAAGCTCGAAGAAGAGATAGATAATGATTGGAAAAGCGTAAAAGATATTGACAGCCTCAACTACAAGGACATTACAGAGCTCTTTGAGAAAATAGTTTCAAAAGGCGGCGAATGGTGGAAGTATGGAATCATTGGCGAGGACAAGGGCGCTGTTATAGAGTATGAAATACTTCCAATCTTCCAGAAAAACAGGAAGATAACGAAAGTAGAAGCAATGCAACTTGTTTCAATCCTATCCCACCCAAAAGAGCAGGCAATATTCACAGGAGAGAGAATGCTCTTTTATGAAATGTGCAAAATGACTGCCGGAAGTAATCCATTAAAAAAAGCGCTAGAGAATGGAAACCAAAAAGCGTTTGAGCACAACAAAAGCTTCATGAAACTTTTCCACGATTACTATAAAGAATATTTCTTTGCAAAAACAAATTTCTATGATGCAACGCCCATAACTGTGGGGGCAATGCTGCTTGACATCAAAAAAGCAATCAAAGGAAAAACCACGAATTACTTTGAGAAAGAGATTAAGCAAATGGAAAAAGATAGAAAGAATCTTCTCGATAAGAAAGCAAGCCTGCTTAAGAAATCAAAACTCACCAGCGAAGAAAAAAAACTCATAGATTACTCAGAGAACCTATCAATATGGCTGGATCACAGAAAAAGAGCCATGATGAAACAATTCTACTATCTCTTTGTAATACAGCACGAGCTTTCAAAAAGAACGGGAAGCTCTTATCAGAAACTTGCAGATATGACGCTTGCAGAGATGAAGGAATTCCTCACAAAGAAAGGAGCTTTCGTTGCACCCGATGCCGAGAAAAGAAAAGGCTCGACTTTCTGCGTCTATGAAAAGGGCTTGCCAACAAAGTTCTTCTACGAGAAAGATGCGCAAGAACTTTTTGAAACTGCAAAAGGAAAGGAATATATCGGAGAACTAAAAGGAAGCGTTGCATGTATGGCACAGGGCAACGGCAAAGTCAGCGGAAAAGCGAGACTTGTAAGGGACCCATCAAAGGACACTTTTAATGATGGAGAAATACTCATCACTTCAATGACAAGAATAGAATTCGTTCCGCTCCTAAAGCACGCAAAAGCAATAGTGACAAACGAAGGCGGAGTCGCATGCCACGCCGCAATCGTTTCACGCGAACTTAAAGTGCCCTGCATCACCGGCACAAAGAATGCGACAAGTGTCATCAACAGCGGCGACGAGATAGAACTTGACACAAAAACCGGCGTAGTAAGAATAATCAGCCACGATGAAGAGAGCCCTGCGATCAAAAACAATTACAAGATAGTTGAAGGAGCTGAAACTCAAAAGCTTGTAAGCAAAGTCAAAGAAATAAAATGGGATTATTGGCTCAACAGACCTTACCGCCCTTTTTCCGCGACAGTTGCCTGGAAAGGAATAAACGAAGAATATTTTGCAAGAACAGGGTTTAAGGGAATGGGTGCAAACAACTACCTCTACCAGGAATCAGGAATCTATTGCGACAAAGAATTCAAGAAGAAAGGAATCAAGTTCTTCAAGGAATACTTCAAGAAGCACAAAATGAAGGACATAACGAAAAATATCGCAAGCATACACAAAAGCCACCTAAAAAAATTGCAGGAAATCACTGCCAACAATGAAATGAGCATTGCCCAAAAGACATTTGAATTCGCCGAACTCATCAGAGATTACATGCCCTTCCTCTGGATTATTGCTCCGCTAGAAGATTATTTCGACAAAAGAGCGGCGAAACTTGTTCCAAAATATGTGACTGGAGATTATTCAAAGTTTGTAGGCGACATCAGCATCCCAAAGAAGAAAAACTCTTACGTACTAATGCAAGATGAACTGAAAAAAGGCGCTCCGCTTGAAGAAATCCGAAAGAAATACGGGTGGATGAAATCCAGGGACGGATTCAGCGATTTTTACACAATTGAAGACTTGCAGGAAATAAAAAAGAATTATAAGGAACCCGAAAAACATAAGGTAAAGATTCCAAAAAAGCTCGCCCCTTTCACAGAAGAACTAAGGGAACTTGTATTCTTCAGAGCAGACAGGACTGATAAGTATTATGAGTTTTGGGGCGCTACAAAGCCGCTGCTTGAAGATGTTTCTAAGTCAATCAAAACAAGCTTCGCCGAACTTGCGGATTACGATGCAAACTCAATCATCCAGGGAAACCCTAAAAAATACAGCAAGAACTTTTGCTATGTTGCGATAAAAAACAAATATGCAATACTTGACCAACCAATCCTGCCGGAACTATTGAAGCATGATACAACAGAAATCAAAGGCAGAACGGCTTTCAAAGGAAAAGCAAGCGGGATAGCAAGAATTGTTACACACTCAAATGATATCAACAAGGTAAAAGCCGGAGATATCCTTGTAGCACAGATGACTTTCCCATCTTTTATTGCAGCAATGCAAAAGGCCGCCGCGTTTGTAACTGATGAAGGAAGCATCACTTGCCACGCTGCGATAATCGCCCGCGAAATGAAAAAACCTTGTATTGTAGGAACGAAGAACGCGACAAAGTTGTTGAAAACCGGCGACACGGTGACCATGAAT
>JBBSVX010000060.1:0-10437 GCA_038046585.1 archaeon | reverse complement strand
AGGAACAAGAAGCCCAAACGGCCAAGGAATTGGAAAATAAAACCAAAGAAATGCAGCGTGTGCAATGGTCTTTTCCTAAATCTGGATAAATGGCTCGACAGGATAGAGAAAGCTGCAAAAAAATGCAACTTCAGGACATTCCTTGTCAAGATTTACTTCGCAAGACACCCTTTCCATGTCATCAAAAGGATAAGTGTTCCCTGCTGCAATGGTTTTTTCCAAAGAATATCCTTTGAACCACAAGTCAATAGATCCTTTTTCTTGAGCAACTAGCTCTCCTTCAATGTAAGAATCCATTATGAAAGGAAGAACACAGTATCTCCAATCATCAGCATAACCTTGAGGAGTATCAATATTTGGTTTTACACATTGGAAATAATTTATGTCACCAACAGTTATTTTTTGATAAAACAAATGTTCTGGATATTTCACTTCACCGTAAACCTGTGCTGATTCTGCGAGTGCACACTTGTATCCAGTAGTAATATCAAAATCAAATGTTTCTGTGGCTTTGAGAACTGGACCATACATGTAGTTTGGATCAAGGAAAGTCATTTTTTCAGGCAGCCTTCCGCATATTCCATCATAAAACTGTTTTTGCACATTCATCAAATCCGCTTCAACATCATAATCGTCGCATTCGCTTACAGCAATCACGCCCAAACATTTACCATCAGCGCAAACTTCATTTACATCACAATCAGAATCAGTAATGCAATCAAAGGATCTTTCTTGGATGCAGGCTCCTTCCATACAATACTGCCCGTAATTACAGTCTTCATTGGCGTTGCATTTGACTATTAGAGGACACCCAGCAAGAAGCAAAAGAGAAAAAATAAGAACGAGGGCAATAAGCGCTGGTGAAAGCAAAAGCAACATTGGTCTTGAGAAATTCATTTAACATATATGACCTATTGTTCATTATAAGCGTTTTGGATTTTTAAACGAAGCTAACGCTAAGAAGGAAAGAAATAATTGCGCTTTTGAATCCAAAAGCGCTTACCGATTTTGATTATAAATTTACGGAGAAACGAGAACTACACTATCGCCTCTGACTAAGAGTCGACCGTAATTTGTCTTCATCTGCCCTTCAACTAATTCTGAAGCGTTTTCAAGGTGAAGGTTCATGTGAACATCAAATGCCTTGAGCGTCCCCCTTATTTGGTGGCTGCCTTTTAGCACTACTAGAACCTCCTTGTTTACCGCATCGTTTAGCAGATCGAATGGTCTATTACTCATTTTATATGCACCTCATTTCTTCTTAAAGAAAGAAAATATCTTTGTAAGGAATGACTCTTTTTGCGCGGGCGCATCTGAGACTTTTACGCCTGTCAATCTTGAGGCGACTTTTACAAATTCCTGCGAAGAAGGACAACTTGGAACCTTCACTATTACAGGATACACTTTTTGCTGCATGAAGCTTTTTCGAACTTCAGGATCGAAAGGAACGGAACCAAAAATAGGGAGCTCGAGGATTCCTGAGATTTCCTTGTTGCTTATTTCCCCTTTTTCGTTCATAACAAAATTAACTACTACGCCGATAACTTTTGAGCCGAGTCTTTGTGCAACTATTTTTGTCTTTAATGCGTCAGCTATTGCGGGCGAAGTTGGCATTGTAACTATGAGAGTTTCTTGAGCAGAACTTAATGCAGAGAGAACATTTTTTTCTATTCCCGCAGCAGCGTCAAGAAGAATGAAATCGTACTGATCCGAGAGCTGGGAAACTATGCCAGTGAGTCTTTCTGAATCCACTCTCTTGTAATTGTCAAGGCTTAATCCGGACGGAATAAAATGTATTCCGTCAGGTCCGTCATAAACAGAATCCCTCACTTGCGCTTCGCCTAAAAGCACATCGTGAAGAGTTATTGGAGAACTTTGCATGCCTAAGATAAGCGAAAGGTTTGCCATTGCAACATCCGCATCAATAAGTAAAACGCGTTTGCCTTGTCTTGCAAGAGCTATGCCTAAGTTCGCTGTAAGAGTAGTCTTTCCTGTTCCGCCTTTTCCGGAAGCTATTGCAATTATTCTAGCCATTTCTTCACCAAAAACGCGCCATCTTTAGCGCATAAAAATAAACCATTAATGGCAATTATCTATTGTTCAAGCTACTTCTTTAACCTTCTTCTTGTGGTCTTGGACCGAACTTGAAGTATGCTGCGAATTATGCTGATTTTCCTGCATCAAATTTGTAAGCTCAATTGCAAGGGCCTTTAGTTCGATGCTTGAAAGCTCGCTTCCGGCCTTAACAATAAAGACTTTCTTGTTGAGCGCAAATAGCATGAACCATCCGTCGTCCTTTTTTATCAAAACGACTTCTGACCCTGGCAGTTCGCTGTTAATGTAAGACATCATTGCGGTTCCAATCATTCCTTCGGAGTGTCCGTTGCCTTCGCTTGATACAACCAGTGACCCGTCAAAGTTAGTTACCATAAAAGAATCAACCAAATGCTTTCTTTTTAGGATTGATAAGTTCTCTTCGAAGTCTTTTGAGAAAACATATTTGTGCTTTGAAAGAAAATCCTTCAAGAATTCAATCTGCGACACAGGTTTTGATGTCGAATCAGAATCGAGCACTTTAGAAGCAAGCTTTTTTGCCATAGATCTGAACATAAAACACACCTTAAAGAAAATTGGTACTACCAGTCAAAAATTTTTCTTCAAATCCCCTAAACCATATGAATCAAGCAAGTCCTGACCCCGTACTTCGGGCTCAAACTTGTTGACGAACGTAATAGGAACGAGCTTTGGAAGGTCTTTTAAAGGTATTTCGGTACCGAGCAATATTTTTTCGTCAAATGCTGTCACAAGGTCTACTTGGCTCCTTGTCAATTCCACGACCTGATAATATCCTTTCCCCTTTGTCTGGTTCAAAAAATACTCCAGAGCCTCTTTTCCCTTGACATTCTTCTCAAGTTTTAAGCATTCAACGATGCAGGCGAACATCGCGCCCTCCCTAAAGAACAAAACTCCCTCTTCCAAGAAGTGCCCTTTGATGCTTTGAATCAAGTATCCGTTAAAAGCGGTCGAAGAAAGCTTTGTCGCAATATCAACTACGTCAAATTGTGCAGGACCCTTCATAACCACTTGACCAACAGGATAATTCAAACAGCATCACCAGCAAAATTATTTCTTTTCAATCAATCTTCTTTCTTCAAGCCTGACTTCAGGCTTTCTTCCTTTTAAAAATACCACTTTGTCGGCAGTGTTTTTTAGCGCGGCAGCACTCATCTCTTCGGCCATCATTGCAATAGTTTCTTTCCCCTTATTCTTCGCCTTAATCAGGGCGGGCAAGAAATCGCTGTCCCTTGTAGCGAAAACCATTGTGTCAATCGCATCATTAAATATTGTTTCAGTGGCGTCACAAGCCATCGCAACGTCAACATCCGTTGTAGAAATTATCGGCTCAAAGCCCTGATTCACTACCGCTTCGACAAGTTTTTCTGAAGCGAATTGATTTAGATAAACTCTTCCGATTTTAATCGAGCCAAACTTCTGAGCCTCTTTTTTTATGAGCTCAAGATCTATTCCAAACTCTTTTCGAAGCAAATTAGGCCCGTCGACAAAGACAGCGAGACGCTTCTCTTTCATCCTGGGAATAAAATCCCTTAACTTGCCAAACATCACAAAACACTACCCAATGCAACTGACTCTAAGATGGCTAAAACCCAATAAAATACTATCCCTCCCAATAAAAGACCTCTCCCAAAGGCGTGCCAAAAACTCTTAATTTGGCAAAAAATACCCGAAAAACACCATCTTTTTAAATCCTACCAAAGATTTAATTGAAAGTAAGCAAATGACAAAGGGGCGAAAAGAAAAATGGCTGATGAAAAGAAATTCGAACAAGCAGGGTCAATTAAACCGGGCAACTTGGTTCTAATAGATGGCGAAGTATGCCAAGTTAAAACTGTTGAAAAATCAAAACCAGGAAAGCACGGAGCAGCCAAGGCAAGAATAACAGCCATAAATATTTTCACAGGCCAAAAAAGAGGACTCTTAAAAGGAACTGACGGCGAAGTAGAAGTACCAATCGTACCAAAGAGCGACGGACAAGTTGTTGCTGTAATGGGCGACGTTGTTCAACTGATGGACACTACAAGCTACGAAACTTTTGATGCAGCAAAGAACCCTGAAGTGCCATCTCTAAAGACAGGCGACATGGTAGAATTCCAAAAGTACGGGACTGCGCTTAAGATAGTTAGAAAGAAGTGAAAAATCCGCGGGATTTTTCACAACCCTTTTTTTAGGATGGGTTTACGACTTAGGGCAAAAGCCCAAAATCCAAACCCTAATTAACCTTTTACTGCAATGATTCAACATGGCAACTGCAAAAAAGCCAGCAGCAAAAGACAAAGCAAAAAATGGGCAAGTAAAAGCTCTGCTCCTAATAAGTGGCGGCATAGACAGCCCGGTTGCCGGAAAAATGGCGCAGGAAAAAGGGTACGCGCTTGAAGCGATACATTTTTCGCAGGAACCTTTCACTGATGATACCCCTAGACTCAAATCCAAGGCGCTTTGCGAAAGACTCGGACTAAAGGAAATGATTGTAGTTCAGGCTGGAGAAGAACTCAAAGAAATCGCCGAAAAATCTTTTCGAGAATATTATTTTGTTTTGATGAAACGATTCTTCATGATGACAAGCGAAATTGTTGCAAAAAACATCGGCGCAAAGTACCTTATTACAGGCGAAAGCCTAGGGCAAGTAAGCTCGCAGACCCTAAGCAATCTTACCACAATTAACCAATCAACAGAAATCGAAATAGTGCGCCCGCTAATATTTCAAAACAAGTTAAGCATCACAAACAAGAGCGAAGAATGGAACTTTTTTGAAATATCCAAAGGCCCCGAGATGTGCGATGCGCTTGCGAGCGGAAAGCCAAAAACAAGAACAAAACTAAGCGAGGTCCTTGCACAAGAAGACAGATGCGGCATGAAAAAACTTGTTGAATCAGCCGCGAAGAAAGCAAAAAATGAAAGCACAATCGGTTCCGCGAAAGAATATTTGAAAAGAATTGAAAACGAGGGAACTGATAAAAAAGTTTGCAAGTGAAGACTGGAAATAGTGGTACTGATGAAGCTAGATGATTTTACCGGAAAACCCTGCAGAACAAAGACCGCGTTTGAATTTTTGCCGAAGAGAACTACAAAACTGAATCTGGAGCTTGTAACTGATCAACTTGCGGCAACATGCGAAAGCGAAGTTAAATCAAAAGTTCTCTTGATTGTCAAATGCGAAAATAGGACTGTGTCAATCTTTCCTTCCGGAAAAATACTTGTAAGGGGCGAGAAGGATGAGAAGCGGGCAAGAGAAATAGCTGAAAAAGTTGTTTCAAAGATAAATGAGTACTGAGAATTTAAACAATAAAACGACATAGCATGTAATAAAAAAGGTTATTGAGTTGATTAAGTATAATGGCTAAAAAGAAAAACTGCGACAAGAGCAACGGCGATTGCATATTCTGCAAATTCACAAAAGGCGAAATGCAAGCACCCATAGTTTACGAGGACAAAAACGTTCTCGCTTTTCTTGACATAAGTCCGGCCGGAGCGCTTGAAGGACACACCCTTGTTCTCCCAAAAAAACATTTTGTGGATATAGAAGACTGCGCAGAAGCGGATCTAAAACAGGTGGCTTGCGCAATAAAGAAAATAATCCCCGCAATAAAAAAAGTTTCAGGAGCAGATGGGATAAATATTTTGCAAAATAACGGCAAATGCGCAGGACAATATGTAATGCACCTGCATTTTCACCTAATTCCGCGAAAACAGGGCGACGGAATATGGTTTGAAACAAAAAGAAGAGAAGCAAAACCCTTGGAACTCACAGAAGTCGCAATTCAGATAAAAAATGAGATAAAACAAAAAAATCAGACCCCGCCTACGCCCAAGCGTGCACAAAGAAAAGAAAAAACACAATAATTAGGAAAGCTAGATTGATTCAAAAGCATCTTTTTGAATGAAAAGAAAGGGGGAAGTTTGCTTTTTGTTCAAAATCACCTATCACGCGTTTCGGTTTCTTAACCAAGAAGGTATTAATCACAGTTGAAGCTATAATAGTTCAGCATAATTTTTTCGAATAACACACGAAAAGAATAAAACTCCCCACACAAAAAAATGCTTTCAAAATGAAAGCGAACTTACCGGCTAAAAGGCTGGCAAAGAATTAAAAGAGAAGAAAAAAGCTTTACTTGCATGAAGGGGAATAAATGGATCTTAATTTAGAAGAGATAGAAGCACACGAATCAAGCCCCTTCACAGAACGATTCGAAGAGTTCTTCAACACCGAGTGCAAAAGACAAATAGAAAAAATACTTGAATCATACCCTCAACAGCGAAGCGTTGTAATTGATTTTAAAGACCTTGAAAAATTTGACCCGATACTCGCAGATGAACTTCTTGAAAAACCCGATACTGTGCTTGAATCGGCACAAAACGCAATCCAAAATATAAATATCCCTACACTTAATGTTGAAGTTTTCAAACCTTCAATCAGATTCACTAATCTCCCAAAAGACAGCGACATTGACATCAAAGACCTTAGCTCAAAGCACATAGGAAGACTTATCACCGTAGAAGGACTTGTGAGAACAATAACCCAGGTTCTCCCAAAACTGATGACTGCTGTTTGGAAATGCCGCAGATGCGGAAACATCTACCGAATTCCCCAAGAAAAAAAGCAAAAACTTGCGCAACCAAATATGTGCGAATGCCACTCGCGCGACTTTGAACTCTTAGAAGACCAAAGCACTTTCACAGATCACCAAAAAATCGAAATCCAAGAGCCTCTTGAAAAAATGAAAGGAAACGAACAGCCGGCATCCGTATTTGTACACATGAGCGATGACTTGGTAAACCAAGTGACGGCAGGAGACAAAACAAGATTCACTGGAATTTTAAGACTTGTTCCTCCTGAAAAAGACAAGAAAACAGTTTACGGAAAATTTTTGGAAGCAAATTTTTTGGAAGAAACCCAGCACGCATTTTATGACGTAGAAGTAACAAAGGAAGAAGAAGATGAGATAAGAAAACTCACGCTCGACCCTCTTATTTATGAGAAACTTGTGAAAAGTATTGCCCCTACAATTTATGGGTATGAAGAAGTGAAAGAAAGTATCGCGCTTGAACTCTTTGGGGGAGTTACTAAAAATCTTCCAAGCAGCCCGCCGATAAGAGGGAACATCCACATACTTTTGATAGGAGACCCTGGATGCGGTAAATCACAACTACTCACGGCAACAAAAGACATTTCTCCAAAAGCGATTTATATCAGCGGAAAGACAACAAGCGGCGTGGGACTCACAGCAAGCGCAGTAAAGGATGATTTCGGAGAAGGCGGATGGACACTCAAAGCCGGAGCGCTAGTGCTTGCAAGCGGCGGAATATGTATGGCGGATGAACTTGACAAAATGGCTCCCGAAGACAGAAGCGCACTCCACGAAGCGATGGAACAGGGAATGATATCAGTTGCAAAAGCAGGAATAGTTACCAGATTTAGATCAGACACTTCACTGCTCGCTGCAGCAAACCCAAAATACTCAAGATTTGATCCATTCACCCCTTACCTTGAACAAATTGATCTACCCCCTTCGCTTATCTCAAGATTTGATCTCTTCTTCATCATAAAAGATATTTTGGACAAGACTCAGGACCAAAAAATCTCAGGACACATACTAAAGACACACCAGAGCGGAGAAAAACTCAAGCAATCAGAACACAAAGGAGTGCCTCTTGGGAAGGAAGAGAAAGAGGAAATAATGCAAAACTCAGAGCCCTCAATCGAAAGAGATTTATTAAAAAAATACATTTCTTTTGCAAGACAAACTTGCTTTCCAGTATTAAGCGCAGAAGCAATAGAGATGATCTCTGACTTTTACATCGAATTAAGAGACCAGGGCCGAAGCGAAAGAAAATTCGCGGCAACCGCAAGACAGCTTGAAGGACTTGTAAGGTTATCAGAGGCAAGCGCAAGAGTAAGACTAAGCGACATCGTTGAAAAAATAGACGCCGTAAGATCGATTAGACTTGTAAGAAAATCGCTAATGGACACCGTTACCGATCCCGAAACGGGAAAAATAGACATTGACATTGTAACAAGCGGAACAACACAAGCAAGACAAAGCGCAATACTAAACATCCTAAGACTTGTCAAGGACATGGCAAGAGAACAGGACATGGTTCCAATTGAACAGATAATTGATCTTGCAAAAGAGCAGGGACTTGACGAAGGCAAAGTAAGAAGCTCTGTTGACGAACTGGTAAAGAAGGGCGATTTATACACGCCAAGACACGGCAACTACAGGCCGACTGCGAAAGAAAAAACCTAAAAGTCAAACGGCTTCTAGGCTCGCGGCAAACACTTATTATACACAAAAGACCCCAATTAAGCCATGAAGCAAAAGCAGTCCAGAGCAAAGACCAGTCAAAAACCAAAAGCTAAACCCGAAGTCAAAATGAATGACAAAAAAAATGATTGGCTAAACCCAAAAGTGTTCATTCTTCTTGCAATAGTTTTTATTATCACCCAGTCTTTAGGGCTCTACCTTGCCGGCGAATTTATTAGAATGGATCTTGCACAGCCAGTGAACCCTTTTGCCGAAAACGTAAATGACATCTCAAACTCAATATATCTAATAGGAATAATACTTTTTACAACTCTGATAATTCTTATAGCGCTCAAGTTCAGAAAAAACAGAAACTTCCTTATTTACATCGAGGCGCTTGCAGTATTCACGACTTCGCTTTTAGTGTTCTCCGTTCTTCTCCCAGGATTTGAATTTTTAATCGCGCTCGCAATAATCGCCTGGAGATACACCCACATAAAGAGCGTATCTTTTAGAAACCTCGTCGCAGTGATAGCTGTCGCAGGAGCAGGATCATTCATCGGGATATCAATAGGATTATTGCCGGTAATTGTTTTCATCGCGCTACTTGCATGCTACGATGCCATTGCAGTTTTCAAGACAAAACACATGGTTGAAATCGGAAAAGCAGTAATCAGCAACAACTATGCTTTCACTATCGCCCTTCCGACAAAACAACACAACTTTGAGATAGGAAACGGGGATCTTGTAGTGCCGCTGATTGTCGCAAGCAGTATTATTGCAAACGCGACTTTTGCCAACAATTATCTTGTAGCATCTCTTTGCCTTGGGGCAAGCTTTATCGGGCTTATGATTAGCATCTATTCTGTTTCAGTTAGAAAAGTTCCCCTGCCAGCATTGCCCCCGCAAACAATGCTAATAATTCTGACAATCGGCGCGGCATTACTTTTTGGATTATAATCCAAAAGCCTTTTTTTTTGGCAAATCTTATTCCCACTCAATTGTTCCGGGCGGCTTGTGAGTAATGTCATAGAACACTGCCCCAACCCCTTTGATTGCAAGAAGCTTTTTCTTTATCGATTCAACAACTTCCAAAGGAAGATCAGCAAACTTTGCAGTCATCGCTATTGTAGAAAATACGGGACGCAAAATTAAGGCTTCACCTTTTCCATTCACATTAACTGGAACAAGCACTGTGGGGAATTGCCAAATTTTTCTCATAAGCCCCGCCTTTTCAATTTCGCCCATAACAATGGCGTCCGCTTCCCTTAGCAAATCCAATCTTTCTTTTGTCAAGTAGGCCTTAATAGGCTCCATTGAATTTATGCTCTGGCCGGGCAAAAGATAAATCGCCCTATTTATTCCCCTGACTTCGTTCACCACTCGGGTTGATGCTTTTTCGAGTTCTTTCCAATCCCAAACTCCAGATATTATTGCCGGATGTTCATACGATCTTTCGTCTCCTTTTACTCCTACGCTTCTGCAAGGCAGGACATCAAAGTCATATTTCAGCCCCAAGGAATTTAGCTTTTCTTTTAGCACAGAGAATTCTTCTTTTTTCCCAACAGAACAAAGTGCTCTTACTCCCAGACCCGGACCGGGAAAAGGGTGACGCCAAACAAAATTTTCAAAAAGGCCAAGGGCCGTCCCCAAATCTCTAACTTCTTCTTTGTAAAGATCCTTTACAGGCTCGACTATTTTTTTATCCTCAATCATTTTCTTTATTATGTCAACCCTATTATGGTGCGTCTTAATTACGTCAGCGTGCTTTGTGCCGCCGCTTTCAATTGTATCGGGGTAAATCGTACCCTGTGCTAAAAGCCAGTCATCAAGACCCAAGTTTTCTATCTCTTTATTCGCAACATCAATAAATGTTTGGCCGATTATTTTTCTCTTCTCTTCAGGCTCGTATTTTTCTTTCAATCTGTCCAAAAACATTTTTGAAGCGTCGACCACCTTGAAATTCTTAATCTCTTTAAGCATCTCTTTCACTTCAGCGCTCTCATTCTTTCGCATAAGACCGTTATCTATGTGGAGGCAAAATAGCTGTTCGCGAGCAAGCACTTTTGAAAGTAAAGAAGCAAATAAAGTTAGCACAATCCGGATACAGCTTATT
>JBBSVX010000059.1:0-21906 GCA_038046585.1 archaeon | reverse complement strand
GCTTCACGAAATTCCCCAAGAGATAGGGGACTTTGGGATTTTGCTAAAAGGCGGATTCACAAAATCAAAAGCAATGCTGTTCAATTTCCTTGTTTCGCTTACAGCATTTGCAGGAGCAATATTTGCCCTCATATTCAATAATTTAGTTGCAGGTCTGACTCCTTATTTCATTGCTTTTGCAGTAGGAAGTTTCCTTTACATTGCAGGAACGGATCTTTTCCCAGAACTTCACAAAGGTTTCTCCGCAAAAAAATCGGTGCTGCAGCTGTTCTTCATCCTTTTGGGGATAGGGATTATGGCCTTGTTACTTTTAGTTGCAGAATAATTGATTAATTCGTTAAAAAGGTTTTTTTGACTCGTACTTTTCAACTTTCTTCTTTATTTTTTCCAGCGTTTCTTTTGAAGGAGCGATGTGGGTGTTATTCAGGGCTTCCTTAAGAGTGCTTTTTGTTCCGCCATAATCATGTCCCGGCCAAAGCAAGAGCTCTCCATTCAAGGTAGCGAGATTTGTTAAAGATTTAAAAAGTTCTTCTTCATTTCCGCCGTACGCTGTTGTCCCTATTCCTCTTACAAATAAAGTGTCCCCTGTAAAAATATTTTTTCCGACAATATAGCAAACGCTGTCTTTTGTGTGCCCCGGGACAAAAATAATTTTCATTTCAAAACCGCATGTATCAAACCTTCCAGCGCATTTTTTCAGCTCTTCAAAATTTTTATAAGGTATTTTCTTGCCCTTAAAATGTTCCAATAGCTCCACATGGTCGGGATGAGCGTGCGTAGAAAGAAGGAGCTTTACTTCAACGTCATTTTTTTGAATGGCTCCCTCAATTTTTGCCAAATCTCCTGTAGGGTCAATGAGCACAGCTTCTTTTGAGTGATTTTTTTCCCCAATAACAAGATAAGAAAAGTTTTTGTCAAACCCGCCAACGCTTATTTGCACCACTTTTGCCATATTTGAAGTGTCCAGCGAAAACCTTTTATTGCCTAAAACACTTACTCTGAGGTATGAATTGGGTAAGATTTGGTTTGGCAATAATTGTTGGCGGAATGCTAATATCGATAATATCAATGCTATTTTCAAACATCACAACGGCAGTTTCCCCTTATGATGTGCTCTCTCTTGGCGGAATAAGAAGCATAACAGATCCTATAATGATTCTATACTTTGCATACCCTTTCGTTTTGGCATTCATGATGGTTTTAGCTTACGAGTACCTCAAGGACGCCTTTAGGGGAAGCGCAAATAGGAAGGCTTTCATGCTTGCAGCAGTTACATTCATGCTTGCTGAAATTCCAAGTGCATTCATGGTGTTCGCCAGCATGGACTATCCATTGGGATTTTATGTTGACGGAGTAATTGGCGGGTTCTTGTACATGCTTGTTGCAGCAAAAGCAATAGTTTGGGTAATTGACGGCAGAACTGCAAAAAGCAGTGCGAGCGCAGTAAAACACCAAATTGGCATAAAACGAAAAAAGTGACCCATTCTAAATCTTTTTAATACTTCCCTAGTAGAACTTTTTTAGGAAGACAAATATTTGCCTTGATCGTCCAGTGGTCTAGGATTCACCCCTGTCACGGGTGCGACCCGGGTTCAAATCCCGGTCAAGGCGCTCTTCTACATAATGAGTGGTGTTCGTTTTTGACTAGACGCCATTTGTTATTAATTTTTTCATAAAGTTTTTTCCATTCAAGAGTTCCGTCGTAGGTACCAAATTTTTTAAACACAAACAGGGCATCTAATAACTTTTTTTGTTTTCTAATAATTGAAAACCCTATTTTTTTACAGAACTCTTCAACGTTTCTAATTTTGTTGATGTGCAATCCAAAAACGTCTTTTGTTCTAGTTATTAGGCGACCATCAATTGTAGAATCCTGGTCGCCAGATTTGTGATTAGTATAAATTGTTGAGCTAATGTCATATTTTCTATAAATTAAGTCTTTTGAATAAAAAAGTAAATTTATATTTGTACTGGCTGCAATGCAAACGCTAACAGAAAACTTATTAGTGGCGCGTATTGCTGGGCACCCTTCCGAATCAGCAAGTCCTTGGATAAATTCTGCAGGGTGTTTTTCAATGAAAGGTTTTCCCGTATCAAGATTTTCCTTAACCCCCTTGATGAAAAAATATAGTTCCTTGCTTCTTATATTGGCTTCATAAATGCCTGACTTGCACCAGTGGACGGGATAGGGTTGTTTTTTTCCCAAAAGCCTTGAAACGCATTCCGAAAATTTTTCTACAAATTCCTTGTCGATTGCTCCGAGATGAATGCAGTAGTCATGATTCTTTTCGTGGCGCGAAATTGCACCATCCCCAAACATCACCCCTAATACATATGCAAGTTCTTTGCTGGGGATTGCTTCAAAAGAATTTTTTCGCGAAGTGAAGTTCTTTTTTTTGTTGCGCCAATAGGAAAGGGTGCCAAGCGAGATGCTTATGCCTTGCGATGAAAGCCAGTTCCTTATTTTCTTGTATCCAAAACCGGAATCTCTTAGTGCGAGAACGTTTGCATAAATCTCCTGTTGATCACTAACCTCAAAATCAGAGAATCTTTTCATTTAGATAATGCCGTAAAAGATGCTCTTAATTAGTTTTGTAGGTTCTGCGCCGGTAATTTGGCGTTTTTCTTTAGGATTAAAAATGCAACGTTGCAATAGGTTATTATGAAAGCCCCAGAACTCATGATGCCGGCCGGCTCGTACGACACCCTCAAAGCGTCTATAGTGAACGGCGCAGATGCAGTGTATTTTGGTTCGGGAAAATTCAACGCCCGATTAAACTCAAAGAATTTTGCTACGCATGAAGAGCTAAAACAAGCAATAGATTTTCCTCACTTTTTTGGAAAAAAAGCTTATCTTGCGATTAATACTTTGGTAAAAGACAATGAAATGGTCGAAGCTCTTTCTCTTGCAAAAGAAGCCTACGAACTCGGAGTGGATGCAATAATTGTACAAGATTTAGGATTCATGTTCGCAGTAAAAACTCTTTTGCCAAATTTAGAGCTTCACGCTTCCACCCAATGCACCTGCCACAGCGTTAAGGGCGCAGAACTGCTCGCCGATCTTGGAGTAAAAAGAATAGTTCTTGCAAGAGAACTTTCGCTCAAAGAAGTTAATGCGATTAAAATCGCGATGGACAAGCGAGATGTTGAAATAGAAACATTCGTCCACGGCGCATTATGCTTTTCTTATTCCGGCCAATGTCTTTTCTCAAGTTTTGCATTCAATAAATCCGGGAACAGAGGCCAGTGCCTCCAGCCCTGCAGAATGATTTACTCTTTAGAAGAAGAAAAAACAAAGCAAAAAAAGAAAGGATATTTGCTTTCAATGAAAGACCAAGAGATGGTTGGAAAAATGTCTCCTCTTGTAGAGGCCGGCATTGATTCGCTAAAAATAGAAGGAAGACTAAAAGGCGTTGGATACTGCGCAGCAGTGGCAAAAGCATACCGCCTCGCAATAGATGCTGCCATTGGGAAAGGAAAAGGTCCAAGCGCAGAAGACATAAAACTAATGAAGATAGCGTTTCTTCGCGACCATAACGCTGGATACATGTTTGAAGAGCCGGACATGGTTTCAACCGACGGACCCGCAAGAAAAGGAATACTTGCAGCAGAAGTCATTTCATTTAGGGACAAGATGCCTTTAGTAAAATTAGAAGAAGATCTTTCAGCAGGAGAGAAGCTTTCCGGAATAAAGGATGATGATGTTTGGGAATTCTTGGTAATAAAAATGATGAAGGGGCAAAAAGATATTTTCCACGCGTATAAAGGCGAAATAGTTTCGCTCTACCTTACTGCACGGCCTTTCCTTGATTTGCATCAAAAATTGTATTTTACTTCAAGCAAGAGACTTGACAATTTTGCTTATTCCTCAATAAAGGGTGCGAAGAGAAAGAAATATTCGGTGAATGTCAGCGCTATTGAAGGGCAAGAACTATCCGCCGAAGTGACAATCGAAGGCAAAAAGATTAGTGTGCTTTCTGGATTTAAGGCGGAGCAATCGAAGACCGCATCCACCAGTGAGGGAATGCTTAAAGAAAAATTATTCAAGGAATCAGAGTTTTTGGAGCCGGAAGAATTTGCTTGCGTCATAAAGGGAAATCCATTCCTCCCATTAAGCATACTTAAAAAATTCAAGAACACTATCCTTTCGACCGCGGAAGATTCTTTCTTTGAGAAATATAGGCGCGATGCGGGAAAAGATTTTGAGGAAAGAAAAAACAGGCTCATCAACCACGTTCTTCTTCCACCTTCGCCCACTTCATCAAATGAAATTAATTTTGCGTTCTTTACGGATAAAGATCCTGCAAAGTTGCTTGTACGAGATTTTACAAAAAAACCCGTCACTTCAATAGTGCTCTATGAATCAATGGGTGTGAAAGGAGTGGAAGAAGCGACTAAGAATTTTCCAACAAAAAAGATTCTTATAAAATCCTCAAACATCCAGCATGATTTGGAACTTGAAAAATTTGATCAACATTTTGTTTCAAAACAAATTCCGGTGGTTGTTTCAAACCTTGGCGCACTTAAACTTGCAATTCTTTCTAAATCAGAGTTTTGGGTTGACAGGGAACTTAACATTTTCAACTCGTTTTCCATAAAGCTGATGGAAAAGCTTGGCGCAAAAAAAATAATTCCTTCAGTTGAACTTTCGCTTGAAGAACTAAAAAAACTTTCTTTGAGAGAACTGTTAATCCCCTTGATATATTTTTACCCGCTTCTAATGACTTCGCGCGCTTATGTAAAAAATAATCCTTTCAATAAGGGTTTGCATGAACTTGAAGACAGAAAAGGATTCAAGTATCATACAACCATTGATGAGCACGGATTATTGAGAGTCTATAATCCGGTGCCGGTTGACATGGCTTTTGAAATGGAAAAATTCTCGGATTTCTTGATGCTGGGTGTGGATGTTTGCAGTTCAAACGAAGCAGAATCAATAACAACTATTGAATTTGCTTCAAATAAACTTGGCGGAAAAGGGGCTTCAAAGTCTTCAAAGTTCACTCGCGGTCACTTTGATAAGCCCATAGAGTAAAACCTAAAAAATTAGGGTTTATTTTTTAAAAAAATTAGTTGATAGAAGCAAATTTTATGCTTCTATCATTTTCTTAAGATCTATTTTCTTTATTCCTATAACAAGCTTTCCTGAAGCTTTTCCGCTGATAAGTTCTCCGCTAAGTGGAGTGAATCCGGAGCTTGAAACAAGCGCGTTCATCTTTACGGTTACTTTGTCCCCTTTCTTCTGGATTTTTCCGCTCATGGCGTCTACTTCAAATTCGGCTGTGTTTGATACATTGTCTATAGTTCCTTTGCGTCCGTGACCTATAAGGTTGAATTTCTTCATTGCGCCCTTAGCGCTAACTACCATTCCGTAACCTATATCATTCTGCTTAGTAAAGTCCTCTATTGCGTTAAAGATATCTTCGCCATCTTGAACAATAAGTGTCAATGTTTCTGTCATAATTCGCCACCAAACCCAGCCCGCTAAAAATAAAACAAACGGACTAACAGACTCTTCTTCCAATCATTTAAAATAGTCATCTAAAACGAGCGGTTTTATCAAAAAAACCATTTAACTTATACATAATATATTTGTGTTTTTTAAAAAAAGAAGAGGATTATAGGTTTTGTTCACTCTTTTGCCTTTATTGCGGAGTAGGTTTGCACTTTAAGCCCTGGCATTTTCCATGCGTCGGAAGCCATCCCCGCTTTTATGCAAAGTTCTGTTAAGAATTCCTCTTTTGTTTTGATTTCTTCCCAAACGCTTGGCAAAAACGTCGCCGAATAGTAACCTCTTCTAATTATGAGCCCGTCAACTCCCTGCTTGATTTTTGCGAGAAGGTCATTTGGGCCCTCAAACTTGAGTTCAACAGGATCCGTAAGCACCGAAACTTCTATTTTTATTTTTTTTAATTCGCTTTCGTCAAGCGCCGGGAATCTCGGATCATTAAACGCTGCATTTACTGCATTTTCAATTATATCAAGATAAAGTTCTTGCACTGTCTGCAAATGTCCTATGCATCCTCGGAGCTGTTTGTTAATCATCAGCGTAACAAAGCACGCTTTTCTTGAAATAAGTTTTTTTGGAACCTTGTCTTTCTTGGGGTCAATTTTCAATTTCGAATTATTTTCCAAAAAATACTTTATAGATTTTCTCGCAAGCGTTACGCAGTACTTTTTTTCCTTATCACTCAGGTAAAACTGCTTATGCAGTTTTACATCTTGAAAAGTCCTCTTAGACTTTTCAATCAACGAATACGATTGAGGCATAACCCACCACTCCTGATTTGTCTCCGGCAGTATCTCCAGAATTTCTATAATCCAAAAGTATCGGCGTCCATTTTCTTTTTTTTGCGAGCACGAGTATTGCACCAATCCCAATTATTCCACACGCATCACCAATTCGCAGAAGCTCTTCTACATCAATATCCATAATCGTTGCAATAGTAGCGTTATCTACTTTTTTTGCAATATTATATTCCAAATAATGGCTTAGGTCCGAGCTTGCGATTAGAACCATTTCTTTTCCCGTCCTTGAAAGATCCTTTTCAACCAGCATTGCGAGTTCTTCAGGACTTACGTCGCCATAAATTATTGGGGTTAAAGTGAATTCGTCAAGTACGCTTTGAAGAAACGGAACCTGAACTTCAAGCGAGTGCTCAAGATCTCCCTCGATAACATGCATATCTCTAGCTGGGGTGATATCAACAAGCCCCAAAGGAGTGCTCCACTTTCCGCTGAAAGTATGCGCACCATCAATATATGTCTGATGAGATGGCCCGAGTAAAATAACTTTTTTTGGATTAGTTTTTTTGAGCGCATTATACCCTGCAGCTGCCGTTGGGCCTGAATAAATATATCCTGCGTGGGGCACTATCATTGCTCTTATGTTTTTTGGGTTCACTTTCGCTTTTTTTATCGCAAGTTCAAAATCATTTTCTTTGAGGAGTTTTGAAATCATTGCCAAGAGCTCTTTTTTTCCCGCTGGATAGAAGGAGCCCGCGTACTGTTCATGCCTCACTTGCTTTGTTTCCATCTGCACTATACTTGGACTTTGAGGAAAATAAGCTTTATGGTTAAAGGGTTTTTGGCAAATCAAAATATCCCTTCAATTTTTTCGCCGCACACGCCGCACTTTCCTTTTCCTTTTTTTATAACCAGTTTGTCGTATTCTGTGTAGTAAGATTTTCGTTTTATTAGCAAAGAATTGCAGTGCGGACAATGTGTGCTTTCAAGTCCCTCGTTAGAAAGATTTCCGCCATATACAAATCTAAGTCCAGCCTCTTTTCCTATCTTTACTGCTTCCATTATTTCTTCTGATTTTGTTGGCGTTGGGTCAAGCATGTTGTGCATAGGGAAAAAGGAAGTCACATGCCACGGAATGGATTTGTCCACGCTTGCAATAAAGGATGCGATTTGTTTTAGCTCTTCGGGAGAATTATTTTTTTTAGGAATAAGGAGTGTTGTAAGTTCTACCCATATTTTCGCTTTCTTAAAATCCTTTATGCATGAAAGCACTTCTTCAAGTTTTCCTCCGCAGGTCTTCCAGTAAAAATCCTCGTTGAAGGATTTAAGATCAATATTTATCGCATCAAGTTTAGTTTCTTTTTTTGAAAGCGCCTTGATTTGTTCTTTTGTTTCATATCCGTTGCTCACATAAATTGTTCCAAGCGGGCGCTCGTTCTCTTTCTTTTTATTCCCTTTTTTTGCCAGCTTAATAGATTCCAAATTATATTCTACAGAAATCGCCGGTTCATTATAGGTGAACGCAATGCTCTTGGCGTCAGATTTTCTTGCGATTGAAACAAAATCGCTTGGAGAAACACTTTTTAGTTTTGTAACAGCGCTCTCAAGCGCTGTGGCTTTCGTTGTTGAAATATCAAAGTTTTGACAAAAAGAGCAGCGAAAGTTGCATCCAAAAAAACCGATGCTCATTGTTGTAGATGCCGGCAAGTAATGAAAAAGAGGTTTCTTTTCAATAGGATCAAGACTAATCGAACAAGGTTTTGCGAAGGTGAGTAGAACAAGCTTTCCTTCAATATTTTTTCTTGCGCCGCAAATCCCAAACCCATTTTTTGCTATAAGACAGTAGTGCCTGCAGGCAGTGCATTTTACAAGTCCATTTGCGCTTTTTTGCGATTCAAAAAAAGAGTAAGCGCTCATGAGTATATATAATATATAAGAATATAATAAAGTTCCGACAAAACGAATCAAAAGATTATTGACAAAGGACCGGCAGAGTGGTTTTTTGGCCGGCCTCACGTCTTGATTAGGACTTTTATTTTTGCTAATTATCCTAGCAAACCTTTCTTTTTGATTTCAAGGTTGCCATCTATGTTTGAGGACCTGATTCTCTGGGATTCCATCGATCTTAGTTTCTTTCTCAAATAAGCAACTTCTTCATCAGCTTTCGCAATATCATTCATCAAGTCTCTAACATAAGCGTCATCGCCCAAGTTGAGCTTCTTCCTTCTATCAAGGTTTTTTTGTAAACTGTTTCGGAGCATGTTTGCCCTGTCAAATTTTACCTTCATATCATCGAATGCTATATCTACCATTTTAACCACCCTTTCTACACTTTATTATAAATCAAAAGGTTAAAAAAACCGTGGAAAAGGCTCATTTGTTCCAAAGAGCCTCAAAAAACAGCTTTTGGCTTAAAACTCCCAAAAAAGCAAGATTTAAATACAACAAAATTTACTAAACTTGATTGTAATATGAAACAGTTGTCAATCATTTTTCTTTTTGCTTTGCTGCTTTTGGCGCCCATAACTTTTGCTGTCGATTCAAGTTCCACAGCAGCATGCGTTCTTGATTCCTTACGTTGCAGTCCAGAATTCAATGCCTATGACAAGTGCATCGATTATAATAACGTTGCCACGTGGGTGCTAAAGGATTACTGCGCCGAAGATCAAGGGTGCTATGATGGAAACTGTTTTGAGAAACAGTGCGAGCTTGGTGCAATTCGGTGCACTCCGACTTCAAGCGGACTTGCCGCAGGAACTGACATTTGCAAATTCTACGACAACAAAATACAGTGGCTTCAGTATAATTACTGCGAACAAGGGTATGTTTGTAGCAATGCTACATGCGTAACGGACCCTAATGCCCCTCAAAGAGTGACAAAAGAAATCAAGTGCATTTTCCAGGATTCTTCAACAACACAGAAATGCTACGTAAGCACAGGAGAATACTGTTCGGGCACTAATGAGTGTGCAATGAAAATTACCGGAGAAAAAGGGGCGAGAGTTGATATCAAAAGCTCTTGCGGAGATTCAGTGCAAGTAGTTTTAGATTCGGTTGGTCAGACAATCACTTTCTACTGCCCCCTTCGTACAAGCGAAGAGGTAAAATGCGTTTTTGAAGGATCGACAACCACTCAGAGCTGCAGCGCCTATGACAGCTACGGCACGCGAGTTTCCTGTTCTGGGGAAGAATCTTGCGTTGCAACAGTGAAGGGCGACAAGGGGGCTACAATCACATGGAAGAGCTCTTGCGGCGGATACGCTTACACAACTATTGATGGAGAAAGCGAATATGCTTCTTTTAGATGCAATGCTGAGGAAACAAAAGGAGTTCCTCTCTGCTCTGCGCTAGGAACAAAATCTGAAGGATGGTATGACTCATCCTCGGGATCACTACTCTCATGGGCTAATTGTAAGAATTGTTATGCAAAATGCTCAAGCGAAAATGGACTTGCTTACTGGTATAATAGTTGCACTGGAGAATTTATTTCAAAGAAAGAAGGTTCTTGTCCTTCATGCACAAGCGAAGGAAGCACAATGGCAGTTTACCCTGGAAACGAGTGCTGTTCGGGGCTTCACGCAATACCTACAACTTCAACTTCTACTAATTATCAAGTTACAACAACTTCCACTACTTCCATTACATCTTCATCAGCATATCCTACAGTAAGCAACATTGGAATAACCGGCGGATTCACTTATTACACTAGCTCAAATACTTCAGTATCAGGAGTAGCAAGTCCTGCAACTACTCCAACAGCAGCTACTACAATTGCAGTGCCCCGAATTGAAGAATGCCAAGCTCTTGTAGGCGCAAGCGTTTGTTCGCAATGCGGAAATGGAAATTGTGAGCCTTGGGAAAATTCATGCAACTGCAAGGCTGATTGTATTTCAACGCCAGTAAAAGTAAGGGAAAGTGCAAAGTGTCTTTTCTACAATACCGACTCACCGCAGAAATGCTATTCTGACAAAGGTTATTGTGTTGCTTGGCCTACAAAATGCAGTGTTCCTATAAGTTCTACTTCAATCCAGACAAAAACCATAGTGATTGATGATTCAAAAGAATCCACAGAAGTACTTGAATTATACACTCAGAATGAGGATTTGACCGAAGTTAAGTGCGCTGAAGAAGAATACACAGTTTGCGCAGTATATGATTACGAAGGAGATAAAGGAGAGAAAGTTGAATGGATGAGCACTTGCGGCGGATACGGAACAACACTAATTGATGGGTAAAGCGAATACCTCTAGTTTGATTGTTCCCAGCGACCCAATGTTACTCCAAATTACAGATACTCCAAGTGGGAGTGCTATGATGGAAGCATCTCAAGTCAGGGCGGCGAATCAAGTTGCAAATCAAGCGAAACATGGCAGAAATCTGCTGAAGAATATTGCTCAAACAAGTGTTCCTCTGACACCAACAAATGCGGAGTGAATTCTTTTAGTGTTACAGAAGAATGTTATGATAATGCTGCATGTACGTTGGATTATAATCCAGTTTGCGGAGAACTTACAACTTGCGAAACCGAATGTGATTCATCTAAATCTGATTTAAATAGCACATGCGTAGAATCCTGCACAAAACAAAAGCAGACTTATGGCAATAAGTGCGCGCTTGAAGTTGCAAAGGCCGAGTTCCTCTACAATGGCGCCTGCGAAGACAAAAAATTCTGCGGAGGAATAACAGGCGCAACATGCCCAACCGGATATTCCTGTCTATATGACGGCAGTTACCCTGATGCTGGCGGAATATGTACTAAAGAATGCTACGCTCAGGACCTTGGGACAATAAAATTGATCAAAGAAAAATGCGTTAATGGTGCGGGCAAAGTTGTGATAAATCCTAGCGCAGGAAACTGCCTTGAATATTCCTGCATAGATGCAAATGCTGTGTGCACAACTGATGTTACAATAGAAAATTATGATGAGTGCGCAAACAAAGGAGGAAAACTCATAATAAAGAAAGACGAACAAAACTGTATAACGCTCATGCAATGTGTTGGTATTGGAAGAGATGTAAATAACGTAAAAGTTCCTGATGCAGCAAAACTCTTAGAACTCGCATTGAAACTTGAAGATTTGAGAATAGAAATGGACAAGCTAATCTCAAAATTCGAAGCAATAGCTGATTATTACGAAGGAACAGGCGACACAAACAGGGCCCAAAAGTTTAGAGACATTGCATCACTTTTCACACAGGCCCAGGGCGAGATTGATGCTATAAAACAGATAATGAAAGACAACGTAGGTTCATTTACAGAAGCCGATGCCATAGAAATAAGGACAAAAATACTTTACATTAAAGAGACCATCTTCAAGGACGCATTATTGAAGATGCTTGAGGACTAGAGGTGAACAAGATGAAAGCAATTATAGCTATTATCGCAGTACTCCTGATTGGCGTGCTCATGCTTAACGGCTGCTTCGGACCCGATCAGACATTAACGCCCGACACGAACACGATTAAGGTTACTAATGAAGATGAAGCACAAAAAACTCTTACCGATGCTTCTTCAGACATAAGCGGAGTGGCTAGTTCGCTTGACGAACTTGACGGCGAACTTGCGGGCAAGTAGACTTAACGCAAGGAAATTAAACCCTCTTTAGCATTAATTCAATACAAATGGCTTCAACAAAAACCTATTTTCCGCAAGAATTCTTAGACAAATATTCCTCTTTCCTTGGAAAAGGATGGGAAGAATTCTTTGCAACAATCTCAAAAAAACAACCAAAATGCTTTTGGGTAAACACGGCCAAATCAACTCCTGCAGAAATAATAGAATCGCTTTCAAAGAAAGGAGTGAAATTCTCGCAGCTCGCGTTTGACGAGCACGCATTTTTTATAGAAATGGAAAAACCCGGTGACCTTGAGGAATACAAATTCGGAAAAATTTCACTGCAGGAAAAAGCCGCGATGATGCCCGCCGCAGCGCTTGCCCCAAAGAAAGGAGACAAAGTGCTTGACGCATGTGCTGCGCCCGGGATGAAGACTCTCCAACTCTCAAATTTTGTTGGAGCTAAGGGAAAAGTGATTGCATGCGACGTCAATTCGGAACGATTCAAGTTTCTCTGCTCGACAATCTCAAAGTTTGGCCTTGCGAACGTTGAAGCAATAAGATGTGACTTTAGAAACCTTTCAAAAAAAGGAATGAAGTTTGACAAAGTGTTGCTTGACGCACCATGCTCAAGCGAAGGGCTAGTAAGAAAAGATTTTGATGCGCTGCGCGGATGGAGTTTAGATTTAGTAAAAAGAAAATCCGAAGAACAAAAAAAACTCATAATATCCGCATTTGATTTACTAAAAGAAGGCGGAGAAATGGTGTATGCAACTTGTTCATTCGCTCCTGAAGAGGACGAGGATGTTGTAAGGTATTTACTTATGCAGCGACAGAACGCCAAAGTTATTCCAGTGGAACTTACGGGGATAAAGATACGCGACGATTATTTGTGTTCTGATTGCGTGAGATTATACCCTCAAGATAATGACACGCAACAGTTCTTTTTTGCGAAGATAAAAAAAGAATAAGCCTCGGATGGGAATCGAACGCACCACGCTGCCAACTCCGTTTGGCGAGGGAGTCTCGCTTCTTTTTGGTCGCTCGACAGAACTGTTAAGCCTCGGATGGGAATCGAACCCACGACCTACTGCTTACGAAGCAGTCGCTCTACCGCTGAGCTACAGAGGCGGGGCCGCCATGCCGGCCCGCGTCAAGTGTGCCTTCCCTTAGGGAAGTCACTGACTTTGCTTGAACTTTTTTTAAGGAATTATTTCTGCGCAATTGTATTTTAAAAACTCAAAATCTTCTTTTTTTATTTTCTTTGCTTTCAGGAGGAATTCAATCTTTGGCGCGGCTTTTTCCATTTCCTGTATTAAGTGCCTTGTTGTTGCGCAAACTTCTAGGATTCCTTTCTTCGGCCACACAGGGTGGAGGTTTGAATAGAGGCATCTTCCTCCACACAAATCAAAATATTTGCATGAAGGGCAAGGCTCGCCGATGGTTAATTTGAAAGGCAGATCCTTGGGTTCGGTTTTGCTTATGTCTCCTAAATAATTTTCGCTGATGCCGGACATTATGGGGCAAGTGCTGAGTTTTCCGTTTGGAAGAATAGTGAAATTGCCAATCCCGGAACCGCATCTCAAATAGTATCTTGTCCCGTAAAGCAAAGAATCAATTATTCCCATGAAAGGGTAGAGTCTCAAGACATTTCCTTTTTTCATTTCAGAAATCCAGTAATCTGCGAGTTTTGAAACACCCTTGTTGTATTTCTTGCTCCAGTTGGTGAAATCCCTCTTCTCATAGTCGTGCCACATGTTCGCGTCAAGCTGCCAGTGAATTGAAGTGAACTTAAAATCAGGATTATCCAAAAGCCACATTATGTCAGCGTAAAAATCAGTCGGCTCTTCAACAGCCATTCTTGCAATAAGTTCTCCCTTGAACCCGTTCTTTTTTATCAGCTTCAAGTTTGCAATTAACTTTTCATAAGTGCCTTCCCCGCGATTAGCATTAGTTATTTCTTTCCCGCCATCAATAGAAACAAGTATGGTGTGAAACCTGTTCACATATTTTGCAGGAAGCTTGTCGAGCAGAGTTCCATTTGTCTGAATCAAAAAGTTGTTCACCGTCTTATATTCTGCCTGCGAATCCATCACTTCCATTATGAAAGGGATGTTAAGGAGCGGCTCTCCGCCGTAAAATATGATGCTTATTGGAGGACTCTTGTCTCTCTTAAAAAATGAATTTAATTGAGCCATTGTGTAAGTCGGCTCGGAAGGAACCGATTCAAAGCAAATGTCTGACTCGGGTTCCGAGAATGCCTTGTCTCCGCAGTACTTGCAACACAAGTTGCATTCGGGCGTAGTGATAATATGGTATATCATAAATGAACTTGCGGAGGAAGCTATTATAAGAATTAAGTTTGGCTTGATTTTTTGTGTAAGGGGCTAATCAAAGTTTCTTGAGAAATTCAACCCTTTTGTGAACTTCTCAACACCGATATGGGTTTTTCCCGCTTTTTCGCGCTTTGCAAGATTTCGGTAAACTATTACTTTTCTCTTCTTCAAGTAGGTCGGGAGTCTTGAAGCGACTCCGTTCCCGCCGATGCACCCTCCGTCGCAATAAAGTATATCATAGAAAGTTTTGTCAGGGTGCTTTGAGAAGAGCTCGGCTAAATTGTTACACCCGTCGCAGGCAACGATTTCATTCTTTTTCAGGATGTCTTTTGAGTGAAGAGTGGCGCTTAATCCTCCGCTTAGTGGATAAACTTTGGTGTAATCGTTGTAAAATGAATCAAATTTATTGCCAACGCCCTTTTTGCTTTTCGGTTTTTCTTTCGCCACAATTTGTTTCATTTCGGTGAAAGTAACAGTGCAATCAATCAACGGCTTTTTCTTGTAAATGTATTTCTTTGCCTCAATTCTTTTTGCAGAACATGGTGCGAGGAAAACTATTTTGTGCTTTGGGTGATGCTTTTTCATTATTTTTGCCATCGCAATCATGGGGCTATCAAAAGGCATCAAAAATCTTGCAAGATCAGGGTGCTGTGACTTGACAAGTGCAACGGAAGATGGGCAAACTGAGGAAATGAACTTGTGTTGCTTGTTCTTGTGGGTCTTAATGTACTCGTGGTAATTAAGGTTCACCATTTTTGCTCCGAAAGTGAGCTCGGTTACAAGATCAAAACCCAGCCCTTTCATTAGCGGTACAAAATTCTTGTAGTCAAAATCAACTACAAAGGAGGGGGCGGCCATGAGAATGACTTTTTGAGCCTTTTTGGACTTAACTTTGCCCGATTTTCCAAGAAGCTTAAGCAAGTTCCTCTGGCTTTCATTATATGCAAAGAGGTCAAGGTTCTCGTACATGCTTAGAGGGGGCATTTTGTAGTATTTATTAATTTGTTTTGAAAACCAAACTTCCCAGATAGTATTTTAAACAAGCTCAGCATACTCTTACTAATACCTTTAGATAATGAAGAAGTGAATATCATGAGACTAGTTGGAATACTTGCGGCATTTTTGCTTCTCATCTCTTTTGTCTTCGCTGGAACCGTGGTGGTAACCTCTCCTAATGGGGGCGGTAACTATAATTCAAACTCTTTAACTCTTGATTTCAATGTTTCGGGATACTTAGCTGGAGAGACTGCCCTAATTTACTACGACGCAGATGCTTCTTCACCAAGCACTTTCATAAATACTCTCACTCTTAACGGCGGGTCATGCGACGATGCTGATATTTCAGACAACACTGCATGCCACTATACTTGGGATATAACCGCAATACCTGATGGATATTATTATTCAAAAGTTGTAATTGTTTCAGATTCTTCGTTTGATTATTCTGCCACTTCATACGCATTAGACAAGAATGGTCCAATAGTTTCAAATCCAAACCCTGGTGATTTGAACTGGGTGAACCCTCAAATAAGATTGATCTCAATTTACATTAATGATTCAGTTTCAGGCGTTGATGCAAACACCATAAACTTCAAATTTGATGGTGCCGACTATAATATACTCCATTCCGAAATAGATTACAATGCGACAAGCGGACTTTTGGATTTTAACGCTTCGGGCTTAGCGCTCACAGACGGATCAGCCTATGATGTTAACGTTGATGCAAACGATTTAGCAGGCAACATAGCTGCAAGATACAATTATCAAGTTAGAGTAGATGCAAACAATCCGGGGGCATCAGTAGTTGACGCAACAATAACTGACGTTTGGGTTCCATCGGACTCAATTTCTGTAGCATGCAATGATTTAGGCGGATCGCCATGCAGCACAACAAAATACTATTACTTTCAAGAAAGCAGCATATTGGCAAATTGTCCCTCGACAAGAACACTTTACACTAATACAACACTTACAAACACAATTACGCTCGCAACCGACGTCAACAAATATCTCTGCCTTTGGGTGGAAGATGAAGCAGGCAATCACGACATAGACATTTCCGGAAAAAGAATGATGGTTGACGCTACCTTGCCAATTCTTAGTGCAAACAATTTATCTGGATGGAAAAACACCGCACAAGTTGTAACGCTTACTTGCTTTGACAGCGGAATTTATGACACAAACGTTTCAGGATGCTCCAATATTGGGTGGGATGGTAACGCTCTCTTTAGCTCTTCATCCGCACAAAACGGCATTTCTTCAAACGGAACAAGCCTTTCAACTTTCACAACCGATCTCAACTTCAATCTTGAAGGAGTATTCTTCCTTGATTATAATGCAACCGATAACGCAGGAAATTCTGTTGATTCGAATTTTATAATGATGATGGACTTCAACGCTCCAACCGGCCTATTACTTGATATCGCATCATTCAACGGAACAGGATATGATTTCACTGGATTTGGATATACAAATGATGTAACTCCCGATCTCAATATTTTTGCTTACGATGTGACAAGCGGAATTGCTGGGATGCAGTTCTCCTGCGACAACAACAATTGGTCGCCACAGGTTGCTTACGCAACTACTTACGCTGATTTCAACATAGCTTCAGATTCGAACGGATGCTCCCCGCTTGACGGAAACAAAACAATATACGTGAAATTTATCGACAACGCAGGAAACTCTGCAGTTGCTTCCGACTGGATCTTCCTTGACAGAGTTCTCCCAACACTCTCTTCAAACCAAAGCCCTACATGGGTCCTATCAAATGACACAGTTTCAATAAGTTGCAGTGACAATAACGCAGGCTGCTACACTACAATGTACAATCTTGACGACAACACCCTTGCAGGAATAAATTACATCGGGTGGACAACTTATATTGCCGGTCTTGCATTCACCGCTGATGGAAATTATGCTTTGGATTACAACGCAATTGACAGAGCAGGGAACGTAAGCACAACATACACGGTATTTGTTCTCATCGACAAAATCGCTCCGATAACCTCAGTTTTGCCGATAGGTTGGCAGAATGCTGATTTTAACGTAACATTTTCCTGCCCGGATGGAAACGGAAGCGGGTGCAAGAAAACTTATTACCTACTCGACACAAACCCTGGCGCAGGAGTATCATACATTGACGGAAACTTCATTGATTACAATGTTTTAGTTCCAATAACAATTTCGACAGACGGAAATTATGAGATACAATACTATTCGACAGATAATGTTGATCACAACGAAACTACAAATACAACTTATCTGTTGATTGACAAAACAGATCCTGCTTCATTCACTTCATCAAATCCAACTGCAGCGGATTTTAATCAGGTAAGATCTGATTGGAATGCATCAAGCGACGCATTAAGCGGAATGAATTCTTACAATGTGTTTAGAGCGAACTCAAACGACCTCAACAACTGGACGCTAATAGCTACGCTCACAAGCGCCGACCTCAACTACACTGATACAAATTCAGGCGACGGACTTACAAAAGACACTAATTATGCTTACTGCTACAAAATACAAGCTATTGATGTTGCCGGGAACGATACAAACTCAGCTTATACATGCACTTGGCTTGAAAGCGTTGCTCCTTTGATGCTTTCTTTATCAGCAAGCGTTTCAACATCAAGCGTTACACTGAATTACTCGGCATCAGACATAAATGGTTCGGGCGTAAAGGGTTACTGGGTAAAGAAAAACAGCGACTCATGGATTTACACAGCACTCACATCATACACTTTCTCAAGCCTTGCGAACGGAGATTATAATTTCTTCGTAATGGCGTCAGATTATGCAGATCATAACTCAACTGATATGAATACCGCGGCAACAGTTGCAGTAAGTTCAGGCGGGGGCCCTAGTGGGGGCGGCTCAGGGGGCGGCGGAACGGGCGGATCAGGCACAATAGTTGCATCTGACAGCAATTCAAGCGACACAAACGCACCAAGCGCAATAGACACTAACTCGGGAGACACTTATGTTACTTCAACACAAGGCGAAATAAACAATGATATAGTAAGTGAAGGAGACGGAACATCATATGTAGGAACAGGAACTGCGGGCGATACACTTACAACAGAAAGCACTGACACTAATACTCCCGTAACTGGATTATTCGGTGCATTTGATTATGCGGGGATTTTCGGAATATTAGCGGTCCTTATTTTGGCGGCGATTCTAGTTGCATACTTCGTGCTGTCCGGTAAAGATTGGACTCCACCGACAGCTGCTCCAACAGAACTCCCAAAGAAAAAGTGGGAATTTGTAGAGAAAGAAGAATAAAACTCTTTTTTTATTTTTTAATTTTTCAAAAAGAAGTTAAATATTAGGCTTTCTTTCTCTTAAAACAAAAACCTTATCTTTCGGCCTTGCTCGGTCAATAAGTTTTATTCCAACGAGTTGTCCCTGCTTTCCTTCAGCTATCTTTTGATGCTCTATCTCCATTGATTCAATGGTTTGTTCAATGAAGGTTGTTGTTCCTTCGATTAGAACCTTGTCTCCAACTTTAAGATCGTCAAACAGTTTAATTTCAGCAACCATCGGCTTCACATAATATTTCTCTATCACTCCAACGTTCACTCTTTTCTGTGTTTGGCGCGAGCCCTGGTGTGCAGTGATATCCTTGTCGTCAGGAGTTTTGAAAAAGAATCCTTCCGAGAATTCCCTGTTGTAGGCCTTTGAAAGTTCCCTGTTCCAATGCGCAACCTTTTCAGGAGTGAATTTCTTCGCAGCCACAGCATCAATCGCTTCTCTATAACACTTAGTAACAATCGCAACGTAATCTGAAGGCTTTGTTCGCCCTTCAATCTTTAGCGAATCAACGCCTGTTGCAATTATCTTGTCAATGAATTGAATTGTTTTCAAATCCTTCGCTGAAAGGACAGTGTTTCCCTGCAAATGAACCTCTTTCTTAGAGAAGTCAGGCAAATCGCCATCCAAAAAGTATGCTCTTCTGCAAGGCTGGAGGCATTCTCCACGATTCGCACTGCGTCCGAAAAGTTCGTGACTCAAAAAACATCTTCCTGAAACAGAAATGCACATCGCGCCGTGCACAAAACATTCAATCTCAATTCCAATCTTTGAAGCCACTTTTTTTGCTTTCTTTATTTGTTCAAGATTAAGTTCGCGTGCAAAAATCACTCTCTTTATTCCAAGTTTTGCGTATTCCTTAAGCGACAGCGAGTTTGCAACCGAGGCCTGGGTGCTCATGAAGCATTTTAGTTTGTGCTTCTTTGCAAGAGCAAGAACTCCAAAGTCCCAAAGAATCACCGCATCAATGCCCGCTTTCTTTGCGGCGATTATGACTTTTTCAACTTCTTTCAGTTCTTCTTCAAAAATAATAGTGTTAAGCGCCAAATACCCCTTGACCTTGTTGTTGTGTAAGTATTTCATTAGCCCATTTAGTTCGCCAGCAGAAAAGTTTGTTCCAAGATCGCGCATATTAAATCCGCGCACCCCGAAGTACAATGCGTTTGCACCGTTCTTTATTGCTGCAGTTGCGCAAGGGTAGTCAGCCACTCCTACCAAAAGTTCTGGTTTACCACTCTTCTTTTTTATCATACAAAAACCCCATATCAAAAAGATTATATATGCGTGAGAAGTACCTATAAGCAGATATTGAATGTAAGATATTGAATAGTTGCTGTTTGTGATTATATGCCTAGTATTACTCCAAATTCGTTTAAGAACAAAAACTTTTTGGCTTTTGGGGTTGTTGCGGCGCTCATAATAATAGTTGTTCTGGTGGGGGGCGCGTTTTTTCTTTGGCAGCAAAACGAAATGGCCGGTGGGTTATCAGGAACAGATACAAATGCTACGCTTGAATATACTCAAGTACTTGTAAGCGGAAATGCTGTCACAACCGATTTCATGCCAATCGAAGGCGTTGAAGTTACCGTTAGCGACCTGAATGTAATTACTGATGAATATGGACATTATTCGTTTGCTCTTGATGCTGCTGACCAACAGATTATTTCATTCTCAAAGAAAGGCTTTGTTCCGACACACAAGTTGCTTGACACGCCCTATAACGGAGTCTTTGCAGTAGATGCCTTGATGTTTGAAGAAGAGGCCTTCCAGAAGGTCGATGACTCAAAAGACATTAATGTCGAGATGTCGGGTGCCGGTCTTGCGACAGGTCCCGACAGCTTCATTGTCAAGAGCGATGGCGCAAAACCATCTTCAGTCAATATTTCAATTACACCCTTTGATCCCACAGATGAAATACAGATCAAGGCTTTTCCAGGAGAATTCAGCGGAACAAGACTTGACGGCACGACCACTGGTCTTGAGACGTTCGGATTCGCAAAGCTCCAGGTAAAGGACGATGAGGGAAACAAACTCGATCTTGCTCCTGGAAAAACAGCCGACCTGAAGATTCCTATCGCAGACAGCGAAAAAGATTCTTCCCCTGACACAATACCTTTGTGGTACTTTGATGAGAACCAGGGGACATGGATAGAAAGGGGCGCTGCAACAAAGATCTGCACCGATAGCGAATGCTATTATGAAGGAAAGATTGATACTGTCGCATCCTATTGGAATTGTGACCAGGCTGAAGAAACGAGCAAATTTAAATGCGGTGGCGAACCGGAAGAAGGCGAAGAGGGGGGCGGAGATGGAGAGGGCAGCGAAGCTTCACCAGCCTCATCAAGAGAGATAGTGCGAATTCTATTCGCTAAATATTATCGTGGGCAATCCATGTCACAAATGAATTCCACGCTTGGAAGGAACATGGCCAATACAGCGGGAACTTTTTTTACACAGAAATTTCTAAAGAGCTTACCTGGCGGAGTAGGAGTTGCTGCGGATGTTGGCTTTTTGATGAATCAGATGGTAAACGATTATAAGGGCAGTAAGGATGCGGCCGGCAGGGCAGCCGCGATAGGGAAGACGCTTGCGGTCTGGGCTGCGGGCAAGGCTGCGAGCGCGGCTGGAGTAAAAGGAGTCTATGAAGGAGCAAAGTTTGCTTCTGCTCTTCTCAGCAACCTCAAGGATTATCTTGCGGCAATAATGAATAACTTTCCCCCAAAGCAATGTGTTGCAGAAGGATCCGATTACAAAGGCAAGTCATCCGCTCCTTTCTTTGGAGGGGGCTCAAGGAGTGGCGACCATACTATCACCGATCCAACAGGTAGAGGCGGGACTACTAGCAGTAGCGGAAGTTCGGATAACCAGAAGCCGCTTCCAGTGAAAAGCAATTCAAAGGTAAATTTGCACGTAGAAGGAATAGACCTAATAAGCGAGAGCTTTGAAGTGGATACTCCTCCCTCCGGAGAGACTAGCAGTGTTTCTTACCCTGATTATTCAGCAGTTTCAATACCTGTCGACTTCCAGCCCTCGGACGGCAGAGGGATGTCTTCAGTCAATATCAGTTTCATCAATGAAGAAGGAAAGGAAACTCAGCTAAACAAGATACTTTCACCAGAAATGCCTTTCGGATACTTCACAATAATGATTCTCTCTGGGAGATCCGGGAAGATAGTTATAACGGACCCAGTGAATAATTATGTTAAAGAATATGCAATATCTCCTTTAGATCCTGCGCAAGTGCTTTTGCTTGAAGAACAAGATATCAATAGTGTGTGGGACTCAAGCGCAATTCCAGATGATTTGAACGCGACCGATCTTGGAGTATGCCCTTCTAACGCATCGTCCTATAAGAAAAATATCGACCAAAATTTCGTATGCGGCTGCGGTCCGGTTGCCGACAAAGGGAATGCTTTTGTTTATGGAGACGGATTATACACTGCCGACTCCAGA
>JBBSVX010000058.1:0-2713 GCA_038046585.1 archaeon | reverse complement strand
TTTAGACATAAAAACAGCAAGTGAAGTTGTCAGACAAAAGATGGATGAAATGAACGCGGTTAATAAAGAAAAGCTATTACTTGATGAAATTCATGCTTACATCGGTTCTGATATTGTCAATAGCGACGAGATATATGCTCAATTGTATGAGACTAAAGACAAGGGTTATGGAAATTTGCCCAAGATAGATTTTTCTGAATTTTCCCGCATCAGCGAACTTTGTGTCAATCTATACGGCTTCTACAATGGCAATCATGATGAAATTTGCAAAGTTGTAGGGAAATCTAAGTCACTCAAAGATTTTCAAGTGAAAGCAAGAAGCATACTTTGGGGAGTATCATCTGAAGAGCTAAACTCAAAAGTAGATGCTTGGATATTGCTGAAAAAGGAGTGGGTAGAAGCAACCCAAAGAATAGCCCAAGAAGTCTTGAAGTAACACGATGGATTCCTGTATTCTGCCCTTTACAAGGCAAGAAGCTATCGCAAGAGGATATACGCCGTGTAGTGTTTGTAAGCCATGAAGGGAAAAGCGATGAGATTACTATCTATTATTGAAAACCGACCCTTACAAATAATTGTGTGCCTCGCCCTTGTAACTGTGACTGTTATAAGTATGTTAAAAGATAGTGCGGAAAAGCATAATAGTAGGGGGGCTAAATATGCTGAAGCGGGAAAGTATGGTGAAGCCATCCAAGAATATAAGAAGGCTTTGGAACTGAAGCCTGACAGCCCTAATATCCATAGGAATTTGGGCTTAGCCTATTATTATAAGGGAATGGTCGATGAAGCAATAGTAGAATATAAGAAGGCTATAGAATTGAAACCTGATTTTGCTGATGCCTACGATAGTCTCTCAGTAGCGTATTGGAAAAAAGGGCTATTAGATAAAGCGATAATTGAGTGCAAAAAGGCAACCAATCTCAAGCCCAAAAACGTAGAATTTCACAGGAATCTGGCAATAATTTACTCGGATGCAGGGATGTATGATGAGGCTGCAACTGAATATAGGCAAGTTATAAAGCGAAAAAAAGAGGATGTGCAAGCCAACCATCATTTGGGGATTGCACTTCTGGAGAAGGAAAAATACGAAGAGGCAATTACCTGCTTTAAAAAAGTGCTCAAGATAAATCCGAACTATGCCCTATCTCATGGCGCTCTTGGTTTTGCATATGAGAAACAAGGAAAGAAGCAATCTGCTATAAGGGAGTATGAAGAAGTTTTGCGACTTGACCCAAAAAATAAAAAGGCAATGATAGCGTTAGAAAGGCTAAAACGCCAGTGAGGTTGTTTCGTCAAAGCTTCCCTCTTAGAGCGTGTCTGAAAATTCCTTTTATGAGTTAAACCGTAAGGTAGATGAGATGAAAAAGGAATGGGCAAGAGAGACTATAAGAATAGCCGAAGAAGTTTTGAAATAAACAAAACACCAGAAGAGATACTCATTGCTGATTTAGCAAAAGGCGTTAAGCTCAGATTACCATCTGCTGTTCACAAGTATTTGGCGATGAGAACTCAGTTTGATGTGCGCGGATGGGAATTAAGCTCAACGAAGTTCGCGGATAAGTGGCGTCTTGCTCTCATGATAATGCAAGGTATAGCGACTGATAGGGATATCATATCTGTCTTCGCAGGCGGTATAATTTATCCGCTCGGAGGTAGAGACCCTGTATTTTGCCCTGAGTGCTTGAATGAGATGCTTCAAATTGGTGATGCGTGGATTTGTAGGCATTGCGTCACTTCAGATGTTATCAAATATGCTTGAAGCATAGGGAAAAAGCAAAGAATAACCGTTGACAATCTCACTTGTCTACGTTACAATGTCTCAGGCGCTTGGCGGGAAAAGTCGGCTACCCTGCTCGAAACCCGTCCCGTTGCCGCCTACTGCGTAATCGGGTGACCAAGCGCCACAAATTCACCGTAAGCCTTTGGCGTCGGTGAACTCCCACAAGCCCGCTTCGGGCGGTGGTGAACTCATAAGACGCTTCGTCGTTGGTGAACTCACTACCGCGTTTTAGGCAGGGGCGGGAATGAAGGAAAGGGGAAGGGGGCTTTCCCTTCCCTTCCTTTCCTTTTTTTTCCTCGCTTTCCTTAACGGGCAGTGTTCACAAGGTTCACCGACGCCAAAGGCTTACGGTCGTGCCCTCACGTCTATTACAAGTTTTTCCCTTCCTTGCCGCCTGCCTGTGCCAAAGGCAGACAGGTCGGGCGGGGGGCGTGTCTTTTTTTACTTTCGTGGCATTTCTTTTTTCCGTCTGGCGTTTGAGGGGGTGTGCATCAAACGCGTCGTAGGCAGAGGGCATGCTTCTGCCCGTTTCAGTGTGATCTTCGCAAGTTCAGGACTCTCTCCACTTTTTCGTCGGCGGGATGTTCAACCCAACCTGCCCGTTTTCTTTTTGTTGGAGATTGCATTAGCGGTGTTTTTTTAGTTTATGTTGATTGCAATTTTAATTCAAGCTACACTAAAATTAACGGTTCTACCTTAGCCAAAAGCCCTTCAGGAACAAGTGTAAAAAATAAATAGATTCCTTGCCTAAGCATAAACGTTCACCGAAGCCACGAGCCGCGGCGGTAGTTTACGTTGAGCGGAAGCAAGGGGACGCATTGGAGAGCGCAAACGGGTATGTTCCAAGGAGAAACCTGTGATTGCGAGGGTTAACGTTAGCAACGCTCGGAATGAACGATAAGCGAAGGGTGAACGGTGATTCCGAGCGGAAGC
>JBBSVX010000057.1:0-23492 GCA_038046585.1 archaeon | reverse complement strand
AGAGAAAGATTGTTGATGAAGAGAAGACCACTGTGAACAAGTTCTTGTTTGAGTTATACCGTTTGCATTCATACGACCATCTCCTTTATTTTTTTAGCATCGCTAAGTGAAACTGTTTCCTGTTTTCCGCTTTCAAGATCCTTTATTGTGATCGAATTTGCTTTAAGCTCGTTCTCTCCGATTATTCCCACAAATTTGTACCCTTTCTTCTGGGCGTATTCTATGTTTTTTGAAATAGGTTTCCCAACAAGATCTATTTCGTTGAATACCCCATTTGCACGAAGGTTTTCTGAGACCCCGAATAGTTCCTTACTGCCTACTCCAATTCCGCAGATAAGAAGGCCGTCCATCTTCATTTTTGCTCCACTTTCTTTTAAGTAATCAAATATTCTGCTTACGCCTAGTCCAATTCCTACTGCCGGAGTGTCCTGTCCGCCGTAAAGCGAGATAAGTTTGTCAAATCTTCCTCCGCCTCCAACGCTTGGGCCGTTGTCGAGCTTTACTTCAAAAACAATTCCTGTGTAATATTCAAATCCGCGTGCGAGGCGTGAATCAAATTCTACAAAATCAAGGTCTCTTTCGCTGCAAAGTTTTTCAAAAGCTAGAACTTCTTTATATCCTTCGCTTTCTGCGCCGATGACTTTTGCAATTTCTGTGAGAGAATTTGTTTTTATTACTTCTAAAACTTTTGAATCAATTCCTTTTTCTTCAAGCATTGCTTTTATGTCTTTTTCTTCAACTTTGTCCATCTTGTCAAGTATTCGCATCGCTTCGACTTCTTTTCCTTTCGCGTATTTCCCCAGGATATCGTTTAAGAGTTTTCTTGAATTAAAAATAACTTTTGGTTTCAAATTGAGCGCTGTGAATGCGTCTCTAACTATCATCATTACTTCTGTTTCTGCTTCAAGTCCTTTTACTCCAAGGATATCTATGTCAGCTTGGCAAAATGCCCTGTATCTTTTTGCTTGAGGCCTGTCATACCTGTAGACTTCGCCTATTTGATATCTTTTGAAAGGCATCTTTAGTTGTGTTGTCGCTGCTACTCTTGCAAGAGAAGCCGTAAATTCGAATCTTAGTGCGAGTTCTCTTTCGCCCTTGTCTTTGAAATAATATATTTCGTCCTTAATCGCTTCGCCTGCTGCGCCTTTTATCTTGAATAATTCAAAGCTTTCTACTGCGGGAGTATAGAGCGGCAAATAGCCGTAGCTGACAAATACTTCTCTTAGAGTTGCTTCTATCATTTCTTGTATCATGGCGTCTTCGCCTACAAGATCGCGCATTCCTCTTACTGTTTGAAGATCAGTCATTCTATTTCACCTTGATAAGTATTAAGGCCGCGGCGGAGATTTGCACTCCGGTCGGAGGATCCACAGTCCTCCATCCTAACTACTGGACGACCGCAGCCATAAGCTATTTTGTCCCGCTTCGCGGAACAAATCATCGAAATATACTGATTTGACGCTAAATAACCCTTAAAAGCGTTGTTTTTTTTAGAGAATTTGTTCTGACAGCCAACGGGTAGTTTTTCAGAAAAGATTGTGAATATACTCACTTGCTAGTGTCATAAAGAAATATTCTGTTGCCGGGCTTTATAAGGCTAACTTTTGTCCTAGTTTTTGTGTTTAATTTAAGTGAAAGTTATTTTGAGAGAGTTAAAAAGATTTGCCGCCAGTAATTTACTTACGCAGCCCCTATAGTATAGTGGATAGTATGGTAGCTTGCGGAGCTACAGACTTGGGTTCGATTCCCAGTGGGGGCATCATTTGTTTTGGGAATGCAACACCTTTTTTCAAAAGGGGTTGCGGCGTTAGATTCCCAGTGGGGGCATAAATTATACATACTTGGGCTCGAGCGAACTCCTTTTTTGGAGAGAGCTGCCTCAAACGTATTCATAGTAGGGGACGCTATTTGTGCGCATTTTTGGGCGCTTTTTTGCTTGCCTTCTGTTCAGGAGAAGCGCGATTCTTAATGACCCAGTACGCGACAAAAACTATTCCGCCAAGAACAAACACTGCAAGTATTATGATGACCAGTACCACTATGGCGATAAAGACAACTTCTCCCGTCTTTTCTGCGGAATGTTTTTCCACTTCTAAAATGAAATCGACCTCCGCAACGTTCGCCCCGGTCTGATTTATTATTATTTTGGCAGCGTACTCTCCGGGAGGGGCGTCGCTCTTAACATACATTTCGGGCTTCAGCCACCTATTTCCTTGTGCGTCAGAATAACTTTCTATACTAGCCGACTCAGTTATGCTTCCCAGCCCTTGTATTTCTCCGCTGATCGTGGTTCCTTTTTCTATGCCCTCAAAAGGCTCTATGTCAATCCATGGCAGCGAAACCCATCCTCCTTGGATTGCACCTATACCTTCGAACCAGCTACCTCCGTCAGTGTCAGTGTTAACGAGAAACATTTTACCGTTTTCTTGCAAGTACAACCCGATTTTTGGATAGCTTGAAAAAAGCGTTGCCATGGGGTAGCCATGCGTGCTGACATCTATGCCTGGAGTTTTATTTGGCTGCCGCCCGAAAAGATTTGGAAAAAAAGTCTCTTTTCTTTGCTTTACTTCAGGAGCCTCTCCTCCTATCTGGCCATTTTCTCCCCCCGGGGCTCCTTCTCCCCACTGCTGGCCCTTGAGCTCCGTTTCCAATGCGGCGATGTCCCCGCCGACGGCTGTGGACTGGTTCTGGGCCTCGAACTCGGCTATCTTTTTCTTGAGGTTGTCTACTTGGCTCTCGATAGTGAAGCGCCTCGTACTGAGATCCGCTATCCACCTGCTTACTGTCTTGCACACTTGTTGGTCGTCAAAAACTTTTTCTTCATCTAGACATTTGTATGGAACGCACGTTATTCTTTCTTGGCTGGTTTCGCAGGCCAAAGTGCAGGCTCCTGAGTTGAAGCACAAAGCGGATGCCTTGTCGAGGGTTTGCATTGCCTCGTTCCACAGCTTTTTGTACTCGCCATAAACAAGATTGTATTCTTCTTGGAGCGCCCCGTCGGCAGAAAGCTTCGGGCTACCGGCCGCCAGCCAGTCCTCATTGGCCCTGTCTGCCGCCGCGAACACAGCCTCGAACGCATCGTCCATTTTTGAGTAGCAGGGACCGTACATGCAGCTGCTCTCACCGCAGTTCACCATACTTCCCGCAATGGTCGAGTCGGTTTCATAATTATATGGAATCTCGCACTTGTCCTTGAGATCAATCACCTGGCGGTAGAGCGGAGAACTATATCTGTCGCAGAATATTTCGTCTCCTGATTCCACGCGCTTCAGGCAGTCCATCGTGTAATCATAGACTGGTTGGTCCAATGCGACTTCGTCCGCGAATTCAAAGCACCTGTTGGAGTTCAAAGAATCCGAAAAACAGTACTGGTATGTTTGCAACGGAGTTTCTTGCGCATGAGCGCCCGCAACAAACCCGAAAAGAATCAGCAGCATAGCCAGCATGACTCCTAGCGCCCTCTTCATGAGTATTTCAAGGCGCTTTCATATATTTAAGGATTGTTTTTTGGCTGGCGCTTGCAGCTAATCTGGGGCGAGTCTGTCTCAAAGTCACAGCTTTGAGTATGTTCCCAGTCGAGGTATTAACTTACTTAGAAAGCGATAATAAAAAAGAAGTGTTCTTTTTCGCTTTCAGGGAGTGCTTTGCATCTTTATCCATATAAATAAGCGCATCTTTTTTCATTTTGATTTTCTTTCCTTCGAGTACAAATATTCCGTCGCCTTCAAGTACGTGTATTGTCCCTCTTTTTGTAGAAGTATGTTCAGTCATCTCGGATCCTTTTGCCATGCAAAAGAGAGTCAAATTAAATCCGTCAACGCTAATAAGGACCTTGCTCAATATCCCTTCTTTAGGATATTCGATGAGCTTTCTGACATCTTTCCAATCTTTGTTCATAAAAATTAATCCACGCATTAAAACTTTTAACTAAAAGAATATTCTTTAACCATCATCTTTCCGCCAGGAGCGATATAGGCAATGTAGATATTGTCGTCTGCCACTTCTATTGAGTTATGGCTGTCAGGGGGCGTCTGTTCATCAGTGACAAGAGTTCTTCCAAGCGAAGCGAAATTGTTTTCGATGTCAAACGCTTCAAGATAAATCGCGAAGTTATCCACCAGGTGGTTTTGGTAGCTGATGAAGAGCTTTTCGCCTAAGACTCTTGCTGCAGTGACTCGCGTATCGGCTTCGTCAGGATGATTTGTAAGACTAATCATTTTTGTGAACGAGTTGAGGTCTGAAGCGAATTTAAATGCGTCAATCTTTGTGGAAGAGCCCGCTTGCCCTGGAGAACCAATCTGCACTCCGCCGATAAGATACAAGTCGCCGTTTATTTCTAGCACAGTATTTTGGGTTATGGGATTGTTCCCGACAAAATCGGCAATGCTTGGCGAGTATGTATTTATAATATTGAACTCTGAATCGAATTCGCGTATTGTCTGATTCGGGCTCTTATAATGCCTATTGAGAACGTAATAGTTCCCGTTGTAGAAGAACGGTGTAGGGTCGTCGCTCGCTGGCTTGTCAACAAAAGAAGATTCTCCTGCGATTTTCACCGTGTCCGGATTGAGGACGCACCCGTAGGCGAACTGACTTTTTGTCTGCACCAGTTCTTTTCCGGAATAGAGCGCCAGACTGTCGGTGTTGAGTTCGCATGTTTTTTTGCTAGCCCAGCTGTCTGCGAAGGAGGTTCCGGTACTCGCGGTTTCAAACGCGTACCAAAAATTTCCGCTGTCATCTTTTGCGCTTCGTATATCTGTCGGCGAATAACCCGCAACAGTTCCTGAGAATATGTCCAAATATTCGAGTTGTTCAAACTGTTCGTCTAATATCAACATAGCAAATTGCTTTTGCTTGTTGAACGCATAGTACCATTTGTCGCCTATCTTCTGTATTTCAGGCCTCCACGGATTTGTTAGTCCTTCTGGAGTCACGTCATAGGAATTGATCTCAGAAAAGTTTCCTAAAATATCTCCTTTATCAGGAGTAACATTGGCGTCAGTTTTGCAATCCTTGAGGCAAGAAATTTTTCCGCTTTTTTCAAGCGGCTGGCAAATACCGTCTCCGCAGGAAGGTTTGGCATCAATCGTATTCTGGTCCGGGGCAACAAGAGAATTTTTATCGGCACTTCCGCTTTGCTGATTGTCGCATCCGAAAAGCGTCACAAGAATAAGAATAAGCAAAAGCGCAAGAATAATCTTTTTCATATTGAAACTAAGGGTTTTTGACAATAAAAGGATTTCCTTACTCGCCAAGAACCAGCACATTGTCTTCAAGCACAATCAATGATTTCTCTGATTGGCTTACCATCGCGCCTTTAGATTCTTTTAGTCCGGCGTATGTATGAAAGATTGATGTCTTCATCAGTTCTTTTAGCGCGAAAGTGAATTTGAAATCATCCATGTTTACTTGTGCTCTTAGCCACCTTTCGGCGAAAGGCATCTTGTTGTATTGTTCTGCAACTTTGTATATTTCTCTTGCAGCAGGGTTTCTTACTGTGGGCTTTCCTTCAATAGAAAATATCTCTACGTTCTTGACTTCCCCGACTTTTCCTTCTCCAGTGGAGGCGAATGGTTCTATCGCAATTACTCCTTCTTCGTCCATTATGGTAGTGCTTCCTTTTGAGTGATTTGGAATGGATGGCCAAGAGTGAATGTCATATTGTTCAAGGCCGTGCCCGCCGAGGTTATACACGGGATTGAATCCTTTTGCTTTCAGAGTATTTTCTATCTCCGCGCCAATGAGATCAATTTCTTTTCCAAATCCTACTTTTGAAATTGCGTTCTCTAGCGCCAAGTCGTTTGCTTCGATTTGCTTTGCATACTTGTTGTCAAGATTTATCGATATCGCGCCGTCGCAGATGTATCCGTTGCATGCAACGCCTATGTCGACTTTCAAAATATCAGATTCTTTTAATTTATATTCGTCTTTCCACTTAGGAGTAAAGTGCGCGGCTTCTTCGTTGATACTTAAATTAACCGGAAACGCGGGAGTACAGCCTTCATCCAGCGCGTACTTTTCTATTTCCTGCGCGAGCGCGAGGAGACTTGTTCCTTCTTTGCATTTTTTCTGGGCAATCTTAATCGAACTAGCCCAGACAATACCGGCTTTTTTGTAGTCGTTTAGGATGTTTGTTTCCATAAAAGAACCCTTGTTAAGTAAATTATTAAATCGCTTGTTTGATGAATTCAAGGCTCAAAATCAGCCAATCAAATACAATGCTATTGCAAACGCATCGTATATGACGTGCCCCAAGTAGTTTTGGAAGAGCGATTTGTTTTTCTTGAACCAGTATGCGAGTATGAGCCCAAGGAAGAACACGCCGATGATTTCAGCAATCGACCCATAACCAATGTGAAATGCTGTGAATACTATTGTTGAAAGTATGATTCCAACGCGAGGGACGAGAAATGCGCGGAAAAAGAATTCTTCTGCGAATAATACTATTAGTATTGTAGCAAGATAAGGCAAACTCGCGGCAGCGAAGTCTTCTTTCACTATTTGTTCTACTTTTCCCAAGTCATTCACAGTTGCGCCCGAATAGTACTCAAAAGTAGTCATTCCGACCATGAGCAGGTAGAATCCTATGAGCAGTGCTCCAAATAGGGTGATTGATCCGATGATTTCTTTTGCAGGCCCCCCAAATTTTGGAAGCATTTCTTCGCGTATTTTTTCCCAAGAGTGCTGTTTCACAACTCTGAGATAAAAAAGCGGCCCGAGTATGAAGAACGCTACAAGAAGCTCGTAAAACATGACTAAAAATAGGATTTTTGTGAAGAAAAGGCTTTCGCCTCTCCTTCAATTTAAAAATTAGTTTACTTTTTTGCGATCATTTCGGTGTAGCCGCATCTTCCGCAAGCGTGTCTGTCTTTGTGAGCACCCATGAAAGTTCCTGCTCCGCATTTAGAGCAGAATTTTCCTTTTCTTCTTAGCACTCCGCTTGAAGTATCGTACTGTCTTGATTTGTTGATTTTTTTGTCTTTTGCTACTTCTTTTCCTGCCATTGTCAAATCACCGTAATTATTTCTTCTTGAAACTTGCAGGAGCGTCACTAGCCACTACAGCTTCTTTCTTTTCTTCCTTAAAGTTTCTTTTAACCATGTGAGGGTTTTCTACAATTCTCAATTGTTCAGGGGTGTCGTACTGTCTTATGTGAACAATGGCTTTTGTTGTCCCGAATTTTGTCTCAATCTTTGTGACAACTACGTTTGCTGGCTTTGCATCAAGCATTGCGCAAACTTTTTCCTTTATCAGGTCTCTTGAGAGTATTGTTTTTTCCTGCATTGTTGCAGTTATTTCTGTTCTTTTCAGAACATCATTTCTTTTTTTATCCATTATTTTTAGTTCCATTTGCTCACCTTGTAAATCCAATTATCTGCTCAATCTTAAAGCAAATTTGCCTCTTCTTGTTATTCCCATTTTCTTTGCTATTTCAGATTGTTCAGCATTTATTATTACAACATAGCCTCTCCAGAATGTGGTGAAAGCTGTTTCGTTGCAGTTGGGGCATACTGCGCCTTCTTCAACGATGTAACGGCAATTTCTGCATGCTTTTTCCTTATTCATCAAGATTCAGCTCCAGTTTAATTATTCCTTAGCCTCTTTTGCTTTCTTTTCTTTTACAGGCTTTTCTTCTTTTTCGGGCTTAGCAGCTTTCTTTGCCTTGCCTTCGCCTTTGTCGCCTTTTTCTTTAACAGATTTTTCATCTATTCTTGCCCAGTCAGGCTTTCCAAGGAAAGGCTGTCTCATTGTGAGACCGATTTTTGAGCTTGAAGTGTCGCCCTTAAGCGCGATTGTAACTACTCTTGCTATAACATTGTCTTCAGCAACGATCTTCTTGTCTGTTTTCTTTCCAACAAATCCAGGCATCTTTGCGTCGTAATTAATGAAGTCGTCCATTATTTGGCTTACGTGTATTAGTCCTTCTATTGGGCCAACTCTAACGAAAGCTCCAAATTCTGTGATTTCTGTTATTGTCCCTCTTGTGACTTCTTGCACGTGAGGCTTGTAAGTAAGCATTTCAATTTCTGTTTCGTAGTATGCTGCGCCGTCGCCCGGTATTACGTGTCCGTCGCCAACGCGACCTACGCCTGTAACTGCTACTATTACTCCGCAGGCTTCATTTACGCGGCCCTCATAGTCTTCTCTGCAAATATCAAGCAAAGCTTCCTTCACTTTTCCGCCAAGCTTCTTAGGAGGAACCCTTACTTTGTCAACTACTTTTGTATTGTAGAACATTTGCTCACCTTCAAAAAACAATTTAATTTACCAGGCCACCCAGCTCTAAAGCTAAGGTGCGAATAACTAATTACTCAAACAGCATGTTTAAAAACTCAACTTTGAGGGGCTCTTTTTTCATAAGAAACCCAAAACAGGCAGCGATTTTGTCCAACAAATTGTGTTAATCTGCTTCTTCCGTTTCAATATAAGTCAGGCTTCTAATAAAAATGGTTTTCCCGCCGGCGTCGTGCACCCTTTTTCTCAGGAGCTTGTCATTAGTAGCAATAACATATCCTTCGCGTGCTTTTTCGACCATGTCGTTGTCAACGTTTCGGTCAAGCACGCTATCAAGCACTTTCACTTTGGCCGCTTTTAGGAGCTGTTCCACTATCTTTGCTTCCATCGCAAGCTTCTTGTCTTGCCCTGCAAGCGCTTTGATTTCTCCAAGCACGCCTGAGATTGTATAGAGTTCTGCTCCGGGCATCTTTTCTTTTATTTCCTCAAATCCGCGTATCTTATGGCGAACCATTGTGAGGAGAAAATTTGTGTCCAGTAGGATTTTTACTTGATTTTGCATGTAGACCACATTACCTTTTGCGCACATGGGCAATAATAATTTACTTGAGTTCCTTTTTTATCTTGTTGCTTAGCCTCTTATTTTTCTCATTTTCTTTCAAATAGTTGTCACTTGAAACAATACTTTTCCCTAGTTTTTGCTCTATGTCTTTTCTCGTCGAACCCGCGACTTCCCCACCTTCTTTCGCGTCTTTTTTTAGAACAGGGAATTCTTGCGAATCGCGGTCTTTAGTGAATCGTGTAGTAGTTGCTTCGCCTAGCATAGTTAAAATTAATTCAATATCATTCATATGATCTCGCAGGTTCTGGTTGGGCTTTTCAAGACCCTTGAACTCTTTGTATTCTTTCACATTTTTTCCAAAAGTCGCTTTGGTAATCTCATTTGTCAAAATAGCAAACTCTGTGTGCTCCTCGGCTCCGCGTTTCTTCCATTCTCCAGTAAGTTCGTTCCTGACCGCTATTCCCCTCACCCTTTTCTCTATCCATTCATCAGAATAGCCTTTTTGGCGATAAATCTCTTTCATCCTCGCCTGCGCCAATTCAGGATTCTCTATCTCCTGAACCCTCTCGTACCCAACTCTTGCCAGCCAGAGCTTGAATGGCTCGGCCTTTGGAGAAGGAATGGATTGTATGATACGAAAAGCGCCTTCAGTGTTGATGCAATCTGTTTCGTAAAACTTGCTGTCAGATGACTGTAATTTCAGTTGTCGACAAATTGTCGATAACTCAATCCCTGAAGACTCTTTTTCCCTGACCTTCAATCTATACCAATAATCTTTTGCATCAACACTTTCTGTCAGTGCTTCAACAATATCAACTACTGAAAACCACCACTCTTCGCTATGCCAAAGCTTTCTGATCTTTTTGCCTTCAAAAACAGCCAAAGCGTTTGCAGAATCCATTGAGACCACTGAACAAGATAACTTTGTAAAAGAAGCTTAAAAGCCCTTACTGGAGGTCAATGCCGGTGATGTTGTCATCATGACCCCTTTCCGATTATTTTCTTCACTTGCTTCATTTGCTTTTCGGTTCCGCAAGCGAACCTTATCCAGGAGTCGTCTAGCCCGCATGTGCTTACCCCGTTCCCCTGATTGACTATAACATTATTTCTCTTCAGGTAAGTGAAGAACTTGTCCGCATCAGTTTTGCTTGGAAATTTGATGAGGATATTACTGGTGTTTGTGTGTACAACATTGAACCCTTTCTTGAAAAGAAACTCCTCAAACAAGTCCTTTCTCTTTTTCAGGCCTGCAATCAGCTTCTTGAAATATTTCTCTTCACCTAGTGCGATTATCGCTGCCTCGACGGAAACCGATGTCACGCTCGTGTAAAGCGCCTTTGTCCTTATCTGGTCAATATACTCTTTTTTTCCTACAATAAAACCAATTCTAAGCCCCGCAAGCGAGTATCCTTTGGAAAAGCTTCTCATCACAAGGATATTTGGTAGACTCTTGAGAGTGGTTTCTCCGCCAAAATCCAGGTATGTTTCGTCAACCGCTACTAGGGCGTTTGTTTTTTTAGCCAGCCCAAGTATTTCCTGCCTTGAAAGGATGCCGAACGGGTTGTTCGGATTGCAGATGTAGATAAGAGACCTGTCCTTTATGTCTTCTTCAGAGTACTTTAGCTTGAATTCTTTTCCGTTAAAACAATTAATTGTTTCGTAACGTAGTTGGTTCCTTCTTGGCGCATCGACAAACTCGTAGTAACTTGGCTCGAATGCCAGGATGTTTTGACCAAAGCAGCGCGCAATAAGCTCGATGCCTTCGTCAACGCCGTTAGTTAGGATTATTTCGTCTTCGCTGACACCAAACTTTTTTGACAAGATAGATATCAGTTTAGGATAGTTGTAAGGATAACGGTTTACATCCTTAAACACTTTTTTGCAGAACTTGGAAATTATCTTCTTTGGTAGAGGCTCTTTTATGTCACCGAACTTCAGATTAATTACTTCCATATAATATTCACATTACTTCGGCGTATGCGACGAGTCGCCACTGGCCGTTGATGTTTTTGCTTAATGCGATTTTTTCGCCTTTTTCTACTATAACCAAAGTCTTCAAATTAAGGGTAGCAATCTTGCCGTCGGTTTTCAAAACAAACCCTACGACAGTATTGGTTCCAACTGTTACAACCACCGCGTCACTTACTTTTATTGTTGTAAGTTCTTTCATCTGTGCGTCAAGAACTCTTTCAAACAAGTGAAGCGCAATTTTTACTTCTTTTACGGGTTCAGGGAGTGTTCCAACAGCGGCGATAATTTGTCCTCTATACTGGTCGTTTTGTGCGGTGCTTGGATCAAGAGTAGTTGCAATAGCCATTAGCCCGCCGGGCCTTGCTTCCGAAATTATTCCGTTGCTTGTGGAGATGCTCATTACTTTTGTCTTCATTTTTCCGTTCAAGCCAGGATAAAGTTCTATTTCGTCTCCAACGTGTATCATTCCCTGTGAAATGCTTCCGCCAAGTATTGCTCCTTTCATGTCATTTATTTTTGTTCCGGGCTTATTGATGTCAAAGGATCTTGCAACAAACATTTTCAGCGGCTTTTTAGTGTCAAATTCAGGAGTAGTGATGTGCGTCTCTATCGCTTCTATTAGCAAATCAAGGTTTGCTCCGAAGTTTGCGGATACGGGAATTATTGGCGCATCGGCATAACCGTAATCAGTTAAGAATTTTTTTATTGAAGCGTAGTGCTTCATTAATGCATCTTTTTCCAAAAGATCAATTTTGTTTTGCGCAACTACAATCTTGTCAACGCCTGCAAATTTTAGAGCCATTAAGTGTTCAATTGTTCTTGGTTGTGGGCAAACTTCGTTTGCTGCAATAACTAGTACTGCTCCGTTCATGAGTGCTGCTCCTGAGAGCATTGTTGTCATTAGGGTTTCGTGTCCCGGTGCGTCAACAAAAGAAACTGTTCTTTGCGATATCGGCTCAAGGCCTTCTTCTTTGTGATTTGAATAAAAGGTCCTGGAGGGTGTCTTGAACTTGTAGAAAGTTACATCCGCGTATCCGAGTCGTATCGAGATTCCTCTCTTTACTTCTTCACTGTGCGTGTCGCACCACTTGCCCGTCAAGGCTTTTGTGAGGGAAGTTTTGCCGTGATCAACGTGGCCTATCATCCCCACATTTATTTGGGGCTGGGCTACTTCGTTTTTCTTGGCGTGTGCTTCCTTTGCATGCGTCGCTTTAGCTTCGGCTTTATGTTCAACAGTTTTATGCTCTGTCGACTTATGGTCGACACTAGGGTGCGCTTTTTCAGCGTGAACCTTTTCTGCATGCGGCTTTGCTGGAACTACAGCCTTGTGAGCTTTTTCAGCCTTTGGTTTTGCAATCTTTTTTTCTACCATTTCAATTCACCTCCTTTTCCTTTTATCAAATATTATCTAAGCACGTTTAGTGCTTAGCTTTCTTTACTCCGCTTCCTAAGTCAGCGCTTCCCGCTGTTTCAAGACTTTTCTTTATCAGTCTTTCCTTTGCGGACATTTTTTCTTCTTCAGTCATTTCCTTGTTTCCAAGTACTGCCTGCAGATCTACTGAGCCGGCTTTGGTCACTACAAGGTTTATTTGCGATGTATCCTTGGTGATCTGGCTGCCGAGCACAGATATCCTTCTTTTCATTCCTTTTCTATCTGACTTGAAGCCTATTCCACCGGAGGTGAAGATCTTTTTTCGGATCGATCCTACAACAGAAGGGTGCATCGGGAATCCTTGATTACCGCTTCCTCCCGTTATCTTAGCTTCAAAGCCAGTTAGGCCTATTTCGTCAAGTCCTACTGTGTCTCCGAGTTTTTTTCCTACGAAGAGCGCAGTCTCAGACTGAGCGCTGTATGCCTTTCCAGACTTTGGGTCACTTACAACGAACTTCATTCCTATTCCTCCTTGTTCGTAAATACAATTTTTTGCTCACTTATACAATATCCTGACAGGCAGGCATTTATATACTATATTTCTCCCTCTTTTTCGCCTTCTTCTTCGCTTCGTTTCACCCTAATCATTTCTAGAAGCTCTTTTTCCTCTTCAGTGAACTCATCCTTGTACTTTAGTAAATCGCAGTATTGACTCATTGGGATGCAGGAAAACAAGTGTTCGCCTTCGTGAACATTTCGGCCTACATTCGCGTGATCGATTGCGATCGCAAGTTCGTCTCCTTTTTTGGCGTCAAGCACCGCTTCGCCATTATTTTGCATTCCTGTAATTTTACCGATTACTACCCCGTCTTTGTTCATTACTCTCCAGCCTTCTTTGAGTCTTCCGTCAATAACCCTGACTCCGACAATTGCGGGTTTGTTGTTTCTAAATGTTTTTCCGCGAAGTATTTCAAATTCAACAGGCCAGACAAGGCAGGCGATTTCTTTGTCGCGCGATGCTTTCTTTGAAGTGTCAACCCAAAGTTTGTAATCATCTATGAGTTTGTAAATAACTTTTTCATTGAATATTCTTACTCCTCTTTCTTCAGCTTCTTTTTCAGCTTCTTTATCAACTGTAACGTTGAATCCAAGCACGCACCCTAAGAGAGGATCCTGGCAAAGCATCGAAGCGGCTTCCATAACGTCTTTTCTGTTGATGTTTCCGACATCCGCTTTTCGAACAACATATCCTGCTTTTTTCAATAACTCTATCATTGCTTCAAGCGAACCAATAGCATCAGTTTTTACAATAAGTCCTTTCTCAGCGGAAGTAAAACTTATTTCTTTTATCTCGTTTTCAAGTTCACGTATTTCTTCGCCTGTTTTTACAACAACAAGTGATGACCCTGCCAGTACGTCGTCAAGACCCGGAGCATTAATCTTTATTCCTGAAGCCGCATAAACTTTTTTTACTTGCGCGAATTTTTCTTTGGATGAACGCATTTCCTGCATTGGCTTTGGCTGCAAGAGCGCTCTTATTTTTGCGCGAATTATCCCATTTTTTCCTATTACGGCAATTTCATCGTTCACCGATAGCGATCCCTGGTAAAGTATTACGTCAAGAGTTTTTCCGAGTCCCTTTTCTTCTTTTGCTTCAAGTACTGCGCCGCGCGCCGCTTCATCGTGCGCGATGTTGAGCTTTGTCTCTAAATATTTCTGTGAAAGTCCGGCAAGAAGTGTCAATAGTTCTGGGAGTCCTTCTTTTGTTTTTGCCGAACAGGGAACAATAGGTATTTGTTTTCCAAAAACGCATCTGTCAAATCTTTCTCCTTCAAATCCGTATTTGTATAACGCTCCAACTAGCAAATAGAGTTTTTCGTCGAGGAGTTGTTTTGATTTTTCGCTTTGGTTTTTCTGGTTGTCAAGGAAACTTCCTTCTTTTGAAGCGTAAAAGCTAAGTGAATCGATTTTGTTCATCGCAATTACAAAAGGAACCTTATATGCGCGAAGTATCTCTATTGCTTCTGCTGTCTGTGGCTGTATTCCCTGCATTACGTCAACGACTAGTATTGCAAGGTCGGCGATGCTTCCTCCTCTTTTTCGCAAATTGGTGAAAGCCTCGTGTCCTGGCGTGTCTATGCAAAGAAGGCCGGGAATTGTTAGCGTGAAACCGAATTTTTTTATCAGGCTTCCTGCTATCGCTTCAACCGCATCCACTGGAACTTCTGTAGCTCCGATGTGTTGCGTTATTGCCCCCGGCTCTTTTGCTGCAACCCTAGAGTTTCTTATCGCGTCAAGCAGGCTTGTCTTGCCGTGGTCAACGTGACCAAGAACTGTTATGATTGGTTGCCTTATCATATCATCACTTTCTTTTTTTTCACTTCTCGTCATTTGTAGCAGGCTTTATTTTTCTGATGTCTTCAGCCCTGTAATGCAAGATGTGTATGTCGTGCACTGATGGATAATCGTGGATATCCTCTGCCTTAAACCACATGCTTACTTCTGTTTTTGCTTCGTCTTTTGTTCCGCTTGCGTGAACTACATTTCTTACCGCTTCGTTCACATGATCTGAATACCCGAAGCTTACGTGGGCGTAATCTCCTCTTATTGTTCCGGGTTGCGCTGCTTTTGGTTCTGTTGGACCGCATATTTTTCTTACAATTTCTACTGCGTCCACTCCTTCAAGAACCATTGCGACTACTGGGCCCATTGTTATGAGACTAAGCAAGTTAGCGAGAACTTTTTCTCCTCTTCTTACGCCTACATCAGCATAATGTTCTCTTGCGAATTCTTTGTCAACCCAAACCATTCTCATTGCGACTATTTTTAGGCCAACTCCTTCGAATCTTTTTATTATGTCCCCTGTGAGTCCTCTTTGAACCCCATCAGGCTTTATCAAAACGAGTGTCTGTTCCAACATACAAAAACCTCCTTAATGTTTTTTTGTTGCCTAGTCTTTCTATAAAAATCATTTAATTTGTTTTGTCTTTGAGCTCTTTTTCCGTGAAAAATCTCATTATTTCATACTTTGCCACTTCGTTGTTGTCCGGCACATGCAGGAAATATTGCATTTCATTGTCGCTTACGCCAAGTATGTTTTGGATTTCGCTTGAAACTTGTTTTGCGAGTTTTACCGCATCATCCGCGCTTGTTGCAAGAAGTATGCTTTCTCCTCCGGTCAAATATCTTTTTTCAAAGCCGTGGAATTTTTCCGCGCCTTTTGGAGCATATCTTGAAAAAGTTTCATTTTTTTGGCATAAAATTACAAGACCCTTTGATTTTATGGTCTCAATCGCCTTGTTCATAAGCCCCTTCTTTGAGAGCTCGGGCTTTATGACTATGAGCGCCTTCTTCAAGCTACCACCTTAAAAGAAAAAAAGAAAAAAAAGCGTTTAAAAAAACGCTTTATTTAATTTTTCTTTGTCTCCTTTGAAGACATCATTGTCTTCTTTAGCTTGTGATGTGCTTCTGTCCATCTTGTTTTGATCGGATTTCTGTGTCTTACAGTAACATTCTTTTCGCACTTATTAGAGCAGAAGTAGAATGCTGTTCCGTCTTTCTTGATGTACATTTTGCCCCCACCAAGCTTTATTTCATCTCCGCAAAAACTGCATTTCATTTTTTCACCTCATTTCACTCGGTTTTTTTTGGATTTACCTTATTTCCTTTGCTTCTCTTTCAGTGTCAAGCAACATTATTATGTCGCCTTTCTGGATGCTTCCTCTCGCATTTCTTCTCTTGATTCTTCCTTTTTCAGGTCCGTCAAGGATCTTGCAGAGAATCTGCGTTACTTCTCCGTGGACACCGGTCTTCTTTACTAGTTCTACTATTTCCGCAGGTGTTCCTCTATCATCAGCCATGTATTTTCACCTACTTTTTTATTTCCCCAATTTTCTTTCCGAGTTCCTTGAGGTCGGCTTCAACTTCGCTTTGTACTATTGCGACAGCTGCTGTGCTTGTACCTAGACCGGCTTTTTCTCCAAGGTCCTTTCTTGTTGCAACGTAGCTGTAAGGCACTTGCTTTTCTTCGCAAAGCAGTGGTATGTGCATTACTATTTCCTTAGGGCTTACGTCTTCTGCGATTATTACAAACTTTGCAGTTCCTCTTTCGATTGCTTTTGTTACTTCGTTGAGTCCTGCTCTGATTTTTCCTTTCTTTGACTTTTCAAGCAAGTCAATAGTCTGTTCTCTTAATTCATCAGTTAGTTGTACTTTTACATATTCCGCCATATACAACACCTCCGCGTCAACCGCACTATAGCGTCAGCTTCATAGGCAAAATGAGCTTCGAAAAACGAAACGCTTTTCGTCGCCATCGGGCACCAAAACTGGCACCGTCATCAGCCTTAAAACTAAAATAAACTCTGTCAGAAACCTTTAAAAATCTCAGTTATGGGGAGAATTAGACCCCCCCAAAAATCGCCTTAAGCAGCCTTATTTTGGGCATTTTTTACGCGGTTCAATAGGTAGCCACACCCCCATTACACGAGAGCAGGCATTCTTTCTTTCCTTTTCTTGAAAAACGATTTAAGTCTTTGCTAAACGCGAGGGGGCATTGAGTCATTTTATGACAAATTATCTTTTTTTCAAGACCATTGCGAAAATAGATTTGAAAACAAAAAAGCCAAAAATCAGGAAGATTGCCAAGATAAAATAAAGTAAATAGAACGGATATAATGCGATTAATGGCATTAAGAGCATAAATATCCCGAGTCCGATAACGCATACAGGGAATATAGCTGCAATTTTCAATTGGCCCCATAGTACTGAATCATTCTCGGGGTTGTCCTCGTGAATGAAGTCGGCGACTTTTTTGTCTTTGGCCGATTTTTGGCCGTGAAGCATTTCTGAATATGACTTGTTCTTATACTGCTCTTCTCCAAGTTCTGAAAATATTTTTCCTATGCAAAGCAGAATAAGCGGGATCAAACCTAGAATCCAGGAAAGCTGCGGGTTTGTCGAAAGCAGGGATAAAATAATTGATATGAGCCATCCGAAAAACACCCAAAGTATTCCGACAATTAACAATGGAACCCCATTTTCGAATATGATTTTCTGTAGGGGCATATGAGTGTAAAAATCAATGTACTCCCTTTTGTTCTCCGCTCTCTTGCCAAGCTCCATGAGAATTAGGCTTGATGCATAAACTACCGAAGAAAATGCGATTCCAATAATAAAATTTATCTCATTTATTCGTTGGTAGAAAAGCACCGAAAAAACGGCTGTCAGCAAAGAGAGAGGAATTATAAGGTACTGTAAGGTCGTCACCGCCAAATATATTTTTGAGAGTGGGGTTCGGCCAACATTTGAATATATATGAGAATTAAGCTCCATTGCATTCTTACTCACAAAGTAATCCTTCAAAAAAACCAGTTTGACAAAACAATATGCGCAGAATATCATTGCCTGGACATAATAAGCGGCCCAAAGAGAGATCAAGTCAAACCCCAAGAAGACAAAGGAGACTAAAAGAATTAGGTTCTGCAGGATTATCGCTATTTCTGCACGAGAATAATTCAAATATTTGTTCAACTATGGCACCAAACACAATAAAATTTCTAAGAATATAAATCTATTGGCATCCTAGGCCATAAATCGCCCTGATTAAGTGAAAGGGATTATTTGTGCCCGAAAACGAATTTCGCCAGGCTTTGAGTGCCCTCATCAAAGTGGCAAAAGCCTATTCCTTCAAAGCGCACCATACCTTTTTCTTTTATTATTCCGCCTGAAGAGAATCCTCTTTTTAGTGCGCCGTCGCCCATTAGTATCTCGACATCAACCGGATCTGTCATCCAGGAAATTATTGGGTGCTCTGTTTTTGAATAAGATACAAAGTTTCCTTTCGCTCCAAACTCCGAGACTTCGCTAAGCTTGAGATTAAATGCTTTCTTCAGCCTCACCATATCGCCGGCTTTGTGTTTTTTTAATTCTTTTTTGTCAACAAGCAGTGAAACTATGGGTTTTTCAAAAACAATTTTTTCGCCGTATGATTCTCCTTCTCCCGGAGCAACATTCATTACTTCTAGTTCTGCTGCTTCTTCAAACATTGGATATTCCGCGACTTCACCCAAGAATTCTCTGTTGAATGCGCCAATCATATCGACCGATATCTTAACCTCGCTTATGCTTAGTCCGCAAGCGAGTATTATTTTTCTGATTGTAGCAGGCAGTATTCCTCTTCGTCTAAATGCTTTGATTGTTGCAAGGCGGGGATCGTCGTCGCGCGTGAGCCCTTGTTTGTCCATGAGTAATTTTATTTTGCTTTTGCTTAAGACCATGTCTCCGAGCTTTGATATTTTTCCGTTAAACGCGTTCACAGGAACTTTCCATCCAAAGTGGTCAAAAAGGAATTTTTGTTTGTCGGCGTTTGTCATGTGTTCTTGTCCGCGCAAAATAAAATTTATTTTCATATCATAATCGTCAACTGCGCACGCCAAATTATAGCTCGGCCAGACATGCTTGTTCTTTACTCGGGGGTTAGTATGATTTACTTCATCAACTATTTTGGCAGCCCACCAGTCTCTTTCGCTTGGATCAGGGTTGTTAAGATCAGTCTTGATTCTTACTACTGCTTGTTCTTCTTTTATTTCGTGTGCGAGCATTTTTTTCCAAAGTGCGAGTTGTTCAGCAGGTTTTTTTTCTCTGCATGGGCAACCTTTCTTTTTCCAAATGAGCTCTCTCCATTTTTCGCTTTCGCATGAGCAAACATAAGCCATGTTGTCAGTCAAAAGTTTTTCAATAATTTCGTAGTACCTATCAAGCCTGTCTGATGAGCGGGAGATTTCGTGGTACTCTATCCCGAGCCACTTAAAGTCGCGCTTGAATTCTTCTTCAGCTCCCTCCATAGGGGTTTTTACTTTCGGATCAGTATCATCGAATCGCAAAATAAGTTTTCCGCCGTATTTTTTCACATACTCGTCGCTTAGTATTGCTGGACGAGCGTGACCAAAGTGCATTGCTCCGCTTGGATTTGGAGCCATTCGCATTATGAGTTTTTCGCCTGGCGCAAGCCAATCAAGTTCGGGAAGAGTTTTTTCTTTGCTTTCGTGCTTTAGTTCCCAACCAATTTTAGCAAATTCATCGTGCTTTTTCTTAAGATCAGATTTTGAAAGCGAATTCGCTTCTTTCACTGCTTCTTGAATTACAGGCATTGCATCTTTTAGGTTGGCATCAGGAAATAGCGCTTTTACTTTTCCAACTACTGAGCCAACGTTTGCCTTTCCATCGTGCTCGAACGCATTTTTTACTGCGTAGCGAAACGCTCCGACCTTTATTTCTTTCATAACTAAAGATATGTTCGAAAGCCTTTAAGTGTTTTGTGATTGGCAAATAAGGAAGGTCATTTCTTTTTTCGAACGGCAGCTGTTCGCTCAAGTTCGGCGTACGTTGAAAGCATCTTGGGATGGCTGTATTTTTGCAATATCATTTCTATCTGAGATCTTGATTTTCCTTCCGATCTTAAGCCCTTTATTATGGAAGCAGTATTATCTCTTACTCTCTGGTACGAGGGTCTAATCGGTCTTCCTGTAAGACTATTTATTTTCAGGATAGTTCTTTGGCCGCCGCTAATTGAATTTGGCACATTCTTTACCCTAGCAATTTTTGGTGTAGGCATAAAGCTCACTTTCGTCTTGAATTTGTACGCAAATTTTGAGCTCTTTTTTTGATGGCTTCTTTTACCATAGCAAGTCTTCTTTTGGCCGCAACTTCGCTCATTTCCCTATGTTTTGTCCAATGGTTAATTGAGTTTACTGTGGGCAGAGGAATTTTTTCGCGAGGATATTTTTCAGCGCGCGTCCAAAGTTCTTTATGAGCAAGCCTTTCAAGCTGCCTCGCCCTAATAGCCGATGCGACAAAAGGAATTTTTTTCAACCTTCTTTCAGATTGGGAAGGCATATTTTCACCAATAAATTTTTTTTACTGTTTCCAGTTTTTATCAAAGTAGGTTAAAAGCGCAGTCGCCATCGGCAAGTGATCATTCATTATTGTAAAATGGTAATCCGGTTTTTGTTTCTTAAAATCCGATATTGCAAAGATTACTTTCTTTCCATCTATGATGAACGCGTTAAGTCCGTGGTTGAGCTGCTTTACTTCGCAGCAATCCTTGAGTTTTTTCGAGTCAAAGGAATTTAGGAGCTTGATCGATACTTTCTTTTCTTTCGCTCTTTTAAGCGCTTCATGTATTATGTCATGATCGTCAGTTATTTCTGTCAAGCCTTGTATTGTTTTATTCGCTTTTAGGAGTTCTTGTCCTAAAATTCTTTCAAAATCCTGCTTGTCTTTTACCTTCATTACTTTTTCTCCGAATTCTTCCTTATCGTCGCCAGTTTCGATTATATTGTCTTTGATTTCTGTGGCTTCTTTTTCAAGTTCTATTAGCTGCTGCTTTTTTCCGACGATTAAAAGATCAATTGCTTTTTTTGCTTCTACTGCGCGATAAAGTTTTGGTCTTCCTTTTATTTCTATTATCAAATTTCTTGAGATTAATTTTTCAAGAACGTCATAAACTCTTGTTTTTGGGACTTGTGCTGTGCGAGAAATAGATGGTGCTTCTGCTTCTTTCAATTTGAAAAGTGTGCTAAGTGTTTTTGCCTCATACTCTGTCAAACCGAGTTTTTCAAGTATCTCGTGTGTCTCAGCACCGTTCATCTAAAGCACCTGTTCTGTTAGCTTAAGCTGATATATATAGTCTCAAACAAGTATATAAATTTACTATTTCCCGTTAATAAGCGCTATTTGAGGCATATTTTGAAGCATTTTAGGGCGCGAAAAGGCGTGTTTTTAGCACTAATCGCGTCTTCTAGGCCTTCTTTGAACCCCTCGTCTAGGTCCTTTTGAGCCAAAGCTGCTTGGGCGTCTCTTCTGGCGCTCTTCGAACTGACCTTCTTGGATTTCTTGTTCAAAATCCGAGATTTTTGAGGCAAATGCTTCTCTGCTTATTTCTTTTCTTTCAACAAGTACTTCTCTTGTCAAAAGGTAGAATATTAGTGCAAGTGATTTTCTGCCTTTGTTGTTTGCAGGTATTGCAAGGTCAACTTTTGCCATTGGCGAGTCTGATCCAACTATGCTAATAATTGGCATGTGAACCTGTGATGCTTCTTTTATTGCTTGGAAATCAGTTATGGGGTCTGTTAAGAGCATTATTTTTGATTCGTGAAATCCTCTTGCTTCAGGATTTGTGAATGTTCCTGGAATGAATCTTCCAAAGTAAGCTTTTGCGCCTATCATGGCAGCCATTTTCTTTACTGGCTGGTGTCCATAAAGTCTTCGGCAAACAATTACAATTTCTTTTGGTTCGTACTTTGCAAGCATTTTGGCAGCCATCTTTATTCTGTTGTCAATTGTTTCGATATTGAAAACCATTAGGCCGTCTCTTCTTTTCTTGAAGATGTATCTTCTCATTTCGCCTGTCTTGAATTTTGTTCCGATGTGAACTCCGCTCTTGAGGTATTCTTCAATGTCAACTAAAAAGTTCTTTCCCTTGTAAAGTTCAGCTTCTGCGTCGATTGACTTTTCGTCTGTTCTTTCCACAGGCATCTGCTGGATTACTTCTTTTTCTTGCTTTGTTTCTTCAATATCTTTCTTAGCCATTCTTCATCACATCTTTCCCAAAATTACATTTTACCTACTAAATTTCATGATATCATCAACGAGTTCTGCGTGAGTTAGGAGCATTTTTCTGCAACAGTACTTTTTTACCTTCAAATCGTCGAGCACTTTGCCTGGGTTTTCGCCCTTGTCAGTGCGTTCCTTGAATTCAGTATATAGTCCTCCAACGGGCTTTCCGCAGGAAAAACATCTTACAGGTACTATCATGCCAAAACCTTCTCCAAAAATATATTAGGGCAAGAGATTTTACCTCTTGCTCTTCTGCTTCTTTCCTCTCGCTTTTCTTCCAAGCGGTTTCTTGCTTTCTACTCTTCTTACATCATCAACAAGCAAGTTTCTGTCGTATTCAATAAACATATCTTTGAGCTTCTTTCCTTTCGCTTTCACGAGAGCTTTTGCTATGCAGGATCTTACTGCAACGGCTCTGCTCATGAAGCCCGATCCGTTTACTGTAACTTCAATATCAAATTCTTTCCCCGCTTCTCCTGCGAGTTTTATCGGGTCAAGTACAAGGTCTCTTACATATCCTTGTGCAAAAACATTAACGTTCATGTGATTAACTTTTATGTGTCCTGTTCCTTTTCTTATTACGCCTCTTGCAATGGCGGTCTTTTTCTTTGCTTTTACAAACATGCCTGCTTTTTTTGCTGCCGGCTTTATCTTTGTCTTTTCATCTTCCATTTTCTACACCTTTATAATTACCATTTTCCGCCAAGGAGAGTTGCTATTTCTCCAAGTGTCATGTACTTGTTTTTGTGGTTGAATTTTGCGCCTTCAAACTCTGTCATTTTTTCGCTTGCGAGTTCTTTTGGCATCTTGTCATAAACTTTAATAAATTTTATGAGTCTTTCTACAGTTCTGCTTTTGTCCGGGAGCATTCCTTTTACCATTCTTCTGTAGATTTTGCTTGGAACTCTGTCATATTTTGGCCCGTAGTGCGGATTTGATAGTACTCTTGCCATGGATCTCTCGTGGTATCTTTCCATGATGTCTTCTTTGTTTCCAGTAATTATGAGTTCTTCTGCGTTTACAACAGTAACCTCTTCGCCCTTAATGATTGCCTTTGCAAGCTGTGTTGCAAGTCTTCCTGCCACCATGTCTTTTCCGTTTACTATCATAGCCATCATCTTCCATTTTTTTATTTGATTATTATGAGGTCGCTTACTTTTATTTTTTCTGCGCCCTCAAGGAAATCTTTCATCAATATTACTTTTCCTGTTGCAACAGCTTTTTCTGATGCTTGTACTGCAACGATTTTTGCTTTTTCTGTAAGTTCGCCTGTCGCAAGAACTTTTCCAGGGACTATCAAGGTCTTTCCTGAGAATTGCTTTGCAAGCTTGTCAAGCTCGAAGAGGTTTATTACTACGTTGTGCCTTGTAGGTTTGCCTAGCCTTTCAGCAAGGTCGCCCCATATAGGCTTTTTTGTTTTTCTCGATAATTTTTCGAGGCTCGCAATGAGCAATTGCATTTCAAGTTTTTTTGCCATATTTACCAACTTTGTAATCTTAATCTCAAATACTGCAGGGGAAGAGATTCGAACTCTCGAAGGCACTAAGCCACAGGATCTTAAGTCCTGCCCCTTTGACCGCTCGGGAACCCCTGCGATGCGACTTTCTAAGACGCTTTTAGCGCCTTGTCACATTTTTCGGTTTTCCGCTCTTGGCAGTTGTCAAGGCACCGCTTTTAGCGGAACCAACTTCTCCTTATAATTATAATTTCTTTGCTTCTTCCTTGAACTCGTCA
>JBBSVX010000056.1:0-2642 GCA_038046585.1 archaeon | reverse complement strand
AAATGATTCACCGAGAATTTTGCGACTGAATTTTTCAGCACTACTTTGTAAGGAATTTTCCTGCTTTTTAAGAAAGTTGTTATCTCAATAACAGCCTTCTCTGCCCCCACATTTTTTTCGTCAGGAACTGTTTCCTTCTTGAGCATTTCAAGAGCAAGCGAAACTGTATCCTTTTCAACATCCCCAAAATATTCCTTAGAGTTTTCTGAAAAATTAGGAGAGCCAATGCTTCTTATCAGCTCCATGTTCTCAAAAAGATCCAATATCTTTCGCTCATAAAGCAAACTCAACGATTCAGAACCTAATCTTGGAAGGAGCTCTTTTAGTTCACGCTTGTAAGTTTCAAACGCAGGGGAAATTGAGAAATATGCATAAAGAGGATTTCTTGAAGGATAAGTAAATGTCGGGTTATATTGTTCCTTTTTTTTAAGCGCACCAAAGAATTTTTCCTTCTCCGATGCAAGATTTGTCGGAGTGAGGTAAAAAAGCATGTTTGTTTCAACGGATGAAGTGAGCTGACACACCCTCTGATCAATCGCTATGAAATCTACAAACGCTGCCTTCATCATTACACGAAAAAAGGAGCGCTATCAAAGTTATTAAACCTAATTAAAGAGAAAAAAAACAAATCGAGCGGCGCTATTTTGATTGCTTTTCAAGATCCTTGTTTTTTGAATTTGTCTTGTCCCTAATCAGCCTCAGCCACTGCTGGATGACCATTGTACCCAAGAACTTCATAAAAGGACCCGGCATAAAATTCACTTCTATCACAACCCATTTGCCTTTGTGTTCCATCAAATCTACTGCGCAAATGTCCATCCCCAACACTTTCGCCGTTTTTCTTGCGGTTTCTATCATTTCGGGGCTAGGATTGAAAAGTTTTGCCGTACCGCCCCTTGAAATATTCGCCCTCCAATCATTTTTCTTCGATGTTCTTTTCACTGCAAGGACATATTTTCCTATGACATAGCATCTGACATCAAAGCTTTTGCCCTTGATGAATGTCTGGGTGCAAATAAATTCTTCAAAAAGGTGAACTGCGTCAAGGATGCTGTCCATCTGCTCCTTGTTGTTTACAAGTACAACTCCTTTACCCGCAAAACCCGATATTAATTTCATCACGAAAGGATAGCCTGTTTCTTCAACGCTGTACTCGGCGTATTTTGGAGAAATAAAAAGAGTGCTTGTGACGCTGGAGATGGCTGCGTTTGAAAGCATTTGAGAAGTGAAAAATTTGTGGTTTGTAACTTGATACGATTTCAAATTAAGAGGACAATAAGCAGAACTGTCTTCAATTGCCTTTAGAACGGCTTCTCCGAGCAAAAAGTCCTTTGAGGAAATTCTCGGGTATATCGCGTCAAACGCCAACAAATTCTGATCCTTGTAAAATAATCCGACTTTTCCTTCCGAAGTCTGTATCTGAACCTTGTCAATAGGGACAAAAAGAACTGAAGGAAAATATTCCTTTGCTTCCACAATGAGGGAATTCACGGTGGATTTTTTGTATTTCTTTGAACCGATAATCAGTAGCGAAGGATACTTCAGTTTCATTTCAAAAACCTCCCGAAAATGGTTCTTGAAATTATTCCTTTTATTTCTTTGAGATCATCTATCAAAGTCAATCTGGAGGTGGCAAGTTTCATTTGCTCTGCCAAAAATAATGCCACGTTCTCTTCCATATTCTCCGAACAAACCTTGTTGAACGCAGCCCACGGGACAATCGGCTTAACATCAATGACTTTTCCCTTAACCATGTCAACTCTTGCAATATCATACCCTGAAACTTTTGCGGCGAGAATGGCATTTTCCTGATCTTTTTCAGTGGGACGATAGAAAGTTCCCTTGTCAATATTGACCGGAACATCATCAACCATCTTTCTCTTTATCGCATAAATCTTTTCACCAATCACTGCGCAAGAAATAACATCATCTTCAATAAATTCTCTCAGCATAAACCCGTCCATTTCTGTTCTGATGCTTTTCACGAATGAATTTAAATCTCTACCGTTATTCACTACAAGAGATTGCTGAACCGTTCTTTCTTTGAAAGATTTTGCGACAAGAGGGTAGGAAATGTGCTTTGATATTCTTTGAATATTCTGACCGGAACCGGAAGTTATGGTTCTTGGGATATTCACCCGTCCTTGGGCAAGCGCAACAAACTGATATGGCTCGTTAAAGCCCATGTAATATGACCCTGGAGAAACATTCACATAAGTCCCCCTTAGTTTTAGCTCTTCTAAGAGCGGCTCAATGAATGGAGCAAGAGAAAGACGCACCTGAATGAACACTCCGTCATAAACCGCAAGTTCTTTTCCTAGCGATTTGATAAGAGTGCCTTTTTTTCTGCTTACAAGACTCACTTTTGAGATGCGCAAATACTTTGCATTAACCCCCCTCTCTTCAAGGGCAGTAACAAAGGGCTCGGCAAACTTCTTTTTTTCAGCCAAAACAAGTGCACGCATAGGTTTCACAGCCCAAAATCCAACTATTCATAAAAGCAAAATCCTTAATAACCGCTAACTCGTTATACTTATTGAAAAGAGATGGTAAAATTGTCAAAAAGAAAAGAAGTCATTGGGCTTGTCGAGATTGTTAGAATACTTGGCAAGAAAGGAATCGCCAAAAAAAGGGCGTTATTT
>JBBSVX010000055.1:0-24862 GCA_038046585.1 archaeon | reverse complement strand
GTGGCAGATAAGAGAGAATGTTCGTGCAGCGCTAAAAGAGAAGCCGCTGGATTTTTCTACGATGGATCTTGCTCTAGAGTTTCTTTCAAAAAAACTCACGGTTCCAATGGAGCAATACAAAAAAAAATCGGCGCTGATTCAACATTTTAAGAGTCAGACGCGTTTGAGTCAGTGGTTTTAAGCAGCCTATTTTTTTAAAAGAAATTTGCTTAGATATTAAAGTATTTTTTCAAGTATCTTCTTTAGCTCTTCGTAGGTTTCTGCGTGCGGGAAACCTTTTTCTTGTTCAAGTAATTTTGGTGCGCCTCTGAAAATTATTCCTTTATCTGCGCCTTTAAGCATTTCAAGATCGTTGAATGAATCTCCGACAGCGATTACTTCAAACCCGGCTTCCTTGAATCTTTTTACCATTTCGACTTTGCCATCTTTTTCTCTTAATTTGTATCCAATTATTTCTCCGCTAGGGCTTATTTTCAAATTGTTGGCTATCATAAAAGGGCTCCCGATTTTTTCAACAAGCGGAGTGATATACTCATAGTAGCTTCCGGTGAGTATTACTGGTTGCGCGCACGTTTTTATCCAGTCCATGAATTTTTTTGCGCCAGGAAGCGGTTCCATCTTATTTACAACTTTCATTATTTCAGAAAAAGTGAATCCGTGTTCTTTTAGGACTTTCATTCTCATTTGCATGAGTTTGTCATAATTAGGCTCGTCGCGCGTGGTCTTCATTAGTTCCGGAATTTTTGTTGCGCGTGAGAATTCTTCCCAAAATTCAGGGACAAGAACGCCTTCAAGATCAAAGCACACGATTTTCATTGTTTGTCACCAGTAATATTCAATAAGTTCTCTACCCATTGGGCAACCAATGGGCAAGTTCGTTCGCGGGCCTTAACTAAGGCCCTTCTTGTGTTTCATGAATTGCGCAAGGAGCGCTTCAAGCTGTATTCTTTCTGTCGCCCCTTCGGTAAGTCTAAAATCATATTCGCCGATTGTATCGACAAGTTCTATCTTGTCTTTCTGCGCGAGTATTTTTTCGTCAAGCGCCATTGTTTCCCTATACAGCTGTGTGATAATATCTTCTCCGCTCATTCCCTGTTCGTACATAAGTTCTTCGAGTTTTTTTCTCGCTTCAATGAATTTTCCCGCGAGCGCCAGAACTATCATTTCCTGGATTTGCTCGGGTCGGGCTCTACTTGAAACAGTGTAAACTATTTCTTCGGTTATCTTTTTGTCAAGAGTTGCGCAAGCTTGTATTATGTTGACCGCCTTTCTAAGATCGCCCTGCGCGATATAGTTGATTGCGATTTCTGCTTTCTCGTCGATAACAAGTTTTTCTTTTTGTGCAATATGCCGTATTTGCTTGTCAATATCCTTTGAGCTTAATGGTTTGAATCGATAGACTACACATCTTGATTGAATAGGTTCGATTATTTTTGAAGAATAATTGCAGGAGAGTATGAATCTGCAGGTTTTTGTATATTTTTCCATTGTTCTTCTTAGCGCCTGCTGTGCATCCTGTGTGAGCGCGTCGCACTCGTCCAAAAATATTATCTTAAATCCTGAATCAAATGCCAAAGTTCTTGCAAAATCCTTGATAGTTTTTCTTACTACATCGATTCCTCTGTCATCCGAAGCATTAAGCTCTAAAAAGTTCTGTTCGAACGAGTCCTTGAATGCTTCTTTTGCAAGTGCGATGCTCGAGCTTGTTTTTCCTGTTCCGGCAGGTCCTGAAAAGAGCATGTTTGGTAGATTTTTTTTATTGACATATCCTTTGAGTCTTTGAGTGATCTGATCGTGTCCTATAACTTCGTTTAGGTTGTGTGGTCTGTACTTTTCTACCCAAGGGAGGTCAATTTCTGTCGGATGAGTGTCTTCTGTGCTCATAATAACCGTTAATTAGGATTGGTTAGGGTAAGGGTTAAAAGCTATTGCTGTTACTTCTTTTTCATATTGGTGAATTGATGTTAGCTGAAAAAGAATCAAAACAAAATAACTTTTTACTTATTTTAGTATTGTGGATGGTTTTTTCATACGCAATTTTATGGTTCTTCGGCGGAGCATGCACAGACATTTTCCACGGCGGAACTTGCCTTTCTTCAGAGTCCTTGCAAGGCCTAAGAAACGTTCCTTTGGTTGGAATGATTTTGCCTTACAATGCTTGGGTGTCAATAATGTATTTTATCGCCCCTTTGGCAGGATTTGTTTTAGCTTATTTTGCAATTAAATGGTTCAATGAGTACTTTGAAACTAACGAAGCTTCTTCATTGTTATTCATTCCATTAATTCTTGTTGTTCTTTTGCTTGGATATTACATAAATCTTTCATGGTATTACGGGGAGATGGCGACGTTAAGTACGAATTCGCAAGTGAAGGTCGGGTTGAATCCTTTCCTGTGTTTTTTTGAGCCGGACGCGACGAAGTGTGCAGAAACAACAAATAAAATCAATTCGGAATTGATTACTCAGGCGCAAAATTCTGGGGTTCAAACAGTTACGCAATATATTAAGGTGGATTATTGGTCAGAGCTTAGAGAAAGCATTTACTTGACTTTCCTTCTCGGGGCACTTGCAGCTTGGGCGTTCCTTTTCTTCCAGCCAAAATTGGCAACATTTTCCGGAGTAATGGGCGGCACAGAAGAGAAGCACCCTAGTGTGCCTAAGGCGCATAAGTTTGCTTCCGAACATAAGTTTGTTGAGCATAAGCATCCAGTTGAGCACAAGTCTGTTGAGCACATCGAGCATCACAAAGCTACTCATGAAGAAAAAGAACTTTCAACTATGGCTAGAGATGTTCTTGCTGAAGAGAAAGAAATGGGTAAGAAGTAACTTTAATTAGTTTTTCCCATTTGAACCCCTTTTTTTGGATAAAATAGTGCTTTTTTAAGCTTTTTTGAGGAAGATTTCCTGCATGATACAGCTGGTATTGAATAAGGCAATACAGGAGTACAAGGAAAACTTCCCTGTAGTTTTGAGCCTTGGCGCACTATTATTGTTCTTGGCTGTCTTTGTGATGTTTGAACAATTCGTTCTCACTTCAGGAACAGTTCTTTTGACTTTCAATACGGACATATTGGCGTTAATCGGCCTCGCGGCGGGAATAATTTTCCTTTACGCGCTCTCGTTCTTTTCAGCAGTGGTGATATTTGGCGTAAGAAGAGATGTTCAGCATTTTTCGCTTGATGTTTATTGGAACACAATAATGAAAAGCGCCGCAGTAAAGATTTTCTTGATGTATCTTTTCCTTTCAATAGTGGTTTATCTTTTGGTTTTCTCTGGACTTTTTTATGGTTACGAATTCATTGCGATTCTATTGGCGTTGATAATTTCGTGCATAGTGATGTACGCTCCCCAAAGTATTGTTCTTGATGAAGAAACTGTTTTTGGTGCGGTGGCGCAGAGCATAAAGTTTTGGCAGGCAAATTTCTCGCTAAGCGCGGTAATAGTTTTGATTAGTGCAGTTCTTTTAGCAGTAATAATGGTTGTAGAACTTGTGCTTGATTTGCTTTCAGTTCCAGGGGTATTTGTCTCAATAGCGTTAGTATTGCTTTTCTTGCTTCCATTTATTGAGCAGATGAAATCCTACGCGTTTGTTCTAAAATTCGCGCTCATTAGGACTTCAGAAGTTCACCAAGCGGGGCATAAGGCTCCAAAGCCAGTAAAGATTGATGCGACAAGAATGAGAGAAAGACATAGGGGCGGCAAGCTCTAAATTTATTTTTAATTAATTTTCTTTTTAGTTGAAGCTTTTTTGATAGTTTTCTAAGATTAGCCAAGCAGTTCTATTTGCTTTACTTTATTGTCCAAAAGTTCATTCACTTCTTTTATTGATGTTGCCTTTCCTGTGAAACAGCATCTTTTCGATGAGAGGCACTCCTCAAAATCAAGCGCTTCTTGGGAGAATATCTCTTTTTTAGACGCGCCTTGGAATCTTTCTTTGGCCTTTTCGCTTCCAAGACCAAACAACAGGTCTTCAGGGAATATCCTATTCGCTTCCCTTGCAAGCTTATTGGCAAATTCGAGTTTCTTGTCATGCTCGAAGTTTTCTGAAGCCTTCATTATGCTCGTAAATCCTATTCCTGTCTTCATTTCCTCGACGTTCAAGTCTTTCAAGTAACTTTTCTTTGAGAGCAGTTCTTTTTTTGTTTTTTTGAGAATTTCAATTTCGTTTGAGACAATTCTCAGCCTTTCAAAGAATTCCTTTTCTTCTCCTGTGTCCTGCGCTATTTTCTCAAGATTGATATTTACAAAAAGATCTATCCCTTGCGTTGGAGCGAAGAGATTGTTGTTGAGCGGGAAATACTCTTCCGAGGAATTGTTGAGTATTTTTATTGTCTTTCCTTTTGTGCCAATTAGTTTGAGGCAGTATTTTGTATCGACCCCTAAAACATATCCTTCTTCTCCTACCAAGTAGTCGGAGATTTTTGCCGCATTGAGTTTATATTCAGCCATTTCTTCAAGCACGCTTGGGGTAAAAAGCTCAAGCGATATTATGCCTCCTTTCTCAGGGACTTGCGCAAATTCTTTTATGAGTTCGGCTGCATGCTTTGCTTTTTGCTCGCTTGCTGCAAAAGGCGCGCAGGCAAAACTGAGTCCGTAGATATTTGCCGGCAAATAAAAGTATTTTCTTTTTTGCACAAGTGTTTTCATTGCACCTGCAATTGTTTTTTCAAGAGTCTCTTTTTTGCTCGCGATGAAGGAATACGCAAAAGGCCTGTGGGAGAATCCTTCTATGTCTTCTATGTGGATTGTTCCTTCAAAATGCATTTCTCGTGCGTTTTTTGGAAGCGCGAGCAAAATATTGTATTCTCTGACCGCTTCTCCATCATAAGGCGCATTGTCAAGTTTTTTCTTGACTTCAAAAACCGGTTCGCCGACTCTTGTGTAATGATTTCTTATTTCGTCAAGTCCGTAGGAAATTAGTTTTGCATTCACAAGTTCCCTTATGAGTCCTGCGGTAAGAAAACTTATTTTTGAATCTTTAATATTGTTTTCGACTTCAAGGGTGATTTTTTCTCCGACAGTGCGGGGGATTGAGGTTTCTTTCAAAAGGGAAGTTATGATGTTTCCTCTATTGAATCCTTTTACTGTTTCATTTGTGGAATAGACTCTCATTTCGCTGAATCTTTCAAATACATTCGCTGCGTTAGGGTCAAGTTCTTTTAGCATCTGGAGCGCTTTTTCTCTTAATTTTTTTTCGTTTTGTACGTTCATTTCGCTCAGCGCTTTAATGATTTTTGTAATGGTCCACTGAGTTGCATTTGACTCGGAAAGCTCCTTTGCAATGAGCTGTATTCGCTCTTCTATCATTTCCATACAGTTATTGAACGAAAAAGCGTTTTTAACTTCGACACAAGAACTAGATAAGGCTTCAAAAGAGGCTTTTTTTCGGAAAGCAAATTATTAATATAGGTTTTGTTCACTAAGTTAATCAGAATATTTGATTTCTATACTATATTGGGGTTTTTGGTTTGGTAGTGGCGCTCGATAAGATTGATCACATAATACTGCAGAACTTGCTTTCCGACGGCAGAGCCTCATTTTCAGCAATCGCCCGCGAAACAAAGCTTACTGATGTTGCGATAAAAAAAAGAGTAGAATCCCTCAAAAGACGCGGAGTAATAGAAGGCATATCGGTTGATTTAAACTACAAGACTCTCGGCTACGAGAACCCAATTTATGTTCAAATAAGAAGCGAACTCTCAAAGAACAAGGACATCACAAAAAAACTTTTGGGGATGGATTTTGTTTTGGAACTAAATCAGGTTCTCGGAGAATACAATTTGATAGCAAAACTTGTTGTTCCAAACCTTGAAGCTGCGGAGAAATTCATCGCACAGCTCGGATTGATTGACGGCGTGATTGATGTTAAGACAATGGTTGTTATTTCAGAACTTAAGAAAACAAAATCGCTGCCGGCAAGCACGTTTCAAAACAAGATATAATTGTTGGCACTTCTAAAATAATATTTTATTCTTCTTAGTCTTTCATCTAACAAAATAAGCACAATTAAAAACAACCTTGACTTAATTAGGTAATGAGATTTGTATTACTTGCGCTGGCTCTTTTGGCAATTGTTTCTTTTTGCTTTGCAGCATCAACTGCTACGATGCAGCTCCCGACTGAATATTGCCTTGACACGAATCGCTTTGCAAAGGACTTGAATAGTGAACAGGTTAGAGCTTGCATACAAAATTCTTTTCCAAGATCTGAATCAATATGTATTTCGCTTCCTTCAGAGTATTTTGATTTGCGCGATTCCTGCCTCTCAAAAGGGCTTTACTGCTCCTCAATAATTGATCCGACTTTAAAATTAGCTTGCGATGCAAGACTTGAGAATAGAAAAAATAATGAGTTGTTTGCTATGGCTGGTTTTTTAGTGTATCTTTTGATTCCAGTGTTCGGGCTTGGCGTGCTTCTTATGGCCGCCCTTAATTTATTCAAGCGCAAGCTTTCACCGAAAAGAATACTGTTGTATCTTGTTATTTTGGCGGTTTTCTTTATTGCTGAGATGTTTTTGATAGGGGTATTTTGCTTCCCTCCGTGCATGATTTTTTATTGATTTTACTAATTTTTGTCGGTCCGTAGCCTGCCATCCATTTTTAACGTCTTTTGTTGCCTTGCCTCTTAATGGACCTGATAATTTCCGAGAAATCAATTGCTGGAGAGAGGATTGCTCAGCTTTTAGCGGACGGCAAAGTAGTAAACAAGAGCATTGCCGGAGCGCGTGTGTTTGAATTCACTTGGAAGGGCTTGGAATACAGGGTTATACCTCTGCGAGGGCATATTTCAGATGTAGAGTTTCCAAAAAAATATTCTAATTGGTATGGGATAGACGTAAGAGAGTTAATTGACGCTGAAATAGTTTATTCAGAAACCGAAGGGGCGATAATTGACTGCATAAGAGAATGTTCCCCCGAAGCCGGCCAGATAATAATTGCGACAGATGCTGATAGGGAAGGAGAATCTATCGGTCTTGAGGCGTTAAGTTACGCAAAGCAGACAAATCCAAACATAAAAGTAGAGCGGGCATATTTCTCCGCAATCACTAAGGAAGATATTGACAAGTCTTTTGGCGCGCTTGAAAAGTTTGATTACAATTTTGCTTATTCCGCAAACACGAGAAGAGAAATAGATCTCATTTGGGGGGCGGTCTTGACAAGATTCCTTTCAATTATTTCAGGGAACACAGGAAAAAACTTTTTGAGCGTCGGGCGTGTTCAAACTCCAACCCTTGCGTTAATAATTGACCGGGAAAAGGAAAGGCTCGCATTCAAGCAGGAAAAGTATTGGGAAGTGCTCGCGCACTGCATAAAGCCAAAAGAAAAAGAGATTCCTTTTACTGCGATGCATCAGGAAGAAAAGTTTTGGGACAAAGCCAAGGCGCAAGCAGTGTTTAACAAACAGCCAAAGAAAGCCGAAGTGAAAAGCGTTGACACAAAGACCAGAGTATTAAAGAAACCAGCCCCCTTCAATACTACTGAATTTCTTAGGGCCGCTACGGCGATAGGTTTCACTGCAAGCAAAGCCATGAGCATAGCCGAATCGCTCTACCAAAGAGGTTTCACTTCATATCCAAGAACAGATAACAGCGTTTACCCCCCCTCACTTGATCTTAAAGAAATTTTGAACAAATTAGTTTCAATAAAAGCTCTTGAGAAAGATACGCGAAAAATACTCGCTCAAAAAGAAATAGTTGCATCAAAAGGAAAAGAGACAAAAGATCACCCTCCGGTGTATCCTGTTGGAGTTGTCCAAAAAGAGGCTCTCGCTGCAGACGACTGGAAAATATTTGAACTTATTTCAAGAAGATTCCTTGCGACATTGAGCGAAGATGCGACAACAGAGAATTTGGGGGTAATGCTTGACGCCGAAGGGGAGCCATACATCGCTCGCGGCCAGACTATTATCAAGGCAGGATGGAAAGAAGTTTATCCTTACAGCAAGCTTTCAGAAACAATATTGCCAAAACTTGAAGTCGGCGACATAGTGGATATAGAGAAACTCGAACTCTTTGAAAAAGAAACACAGCCTCCTGGGAGATACTCGCAAGGATCTCTCCTGAAATTAATGGAAGACAATAATTTGGGTACAAAATCCACCCGCCCCGCAATAATCCAAAAACTTTATGCACGAAAATATTTGGTCGGAAATAAGGCGATTGAGCCGAGCAAAGTGGCTTTCGCAGTAATTGATTCGCTCCAAAAGCACTGCGACATTGTAACAAAACCAAAAATGACTGCTGATCTTGAAAGCGAGATGGACGAAATAGCTGCAGGTAAAAAGCAACAGAAAGAAGTTGTTGACGTATCTGGAAAGAGACTTCGAGAAATAATGGATCTTCTCTTCAAACAAAAAGAAATTGTTGGTTCTGAGATTAGAAGCGCGCTGAAATCCAACGAAGTTATTTCAAATTGTCCAAAGTGCCAGAAAGGAATGCTTATTGTAAGGAGAGGCAAATCAGGCAAGCGCTTTGTAGGTTGTTCCTCATACCCTGCTTGCGTAAACTCTTTCCCTCTTCCTCAAAAAGGATACATTACACCAACAACTGATTTTTGCCCTGAATGCAAAGCTCCAATAATAAAAGTGAATTCCGGAAGGGTAAATTATAAGATGTGTCTTACCATGGCATGCGTTACAAAAAAAGATTGGGTGAAAAAACCCTTGCCTGGTGTTGTGCCCTCAACAACTACTGCTGCAGTTACAACTCCTGTGACCAGAGCAACGTTGGTTCCTGCTCAAGCAAAACCAGCGGCTGAAAAAAAATCTGTTGTAAAAGTTGCAAAAGAGAAAGCTCCTGCAAAAGAAAAGAAAGTTGTCCCAAAGAAAACTGCTGTTAAAAAAATAGTTCCTTAAAAAAAGTCTTTTTTCTAATAATTTCAAAGACGCTTGATTTCAAACTAAAAATAGATTTTGTTTAACCAAAATTTTTGGTTGCAGAACACTAAAAATAGAGTTATAAGCCTGGTGAGCCTATCCTGCAACCAAAAACCGGTATTAAATTTCTTTTTCACCAACCACTCACTAACCGCCTCCTTAGCAATTAGCTAACATGACAATACCTATGGCTGTCTTCCTTAATAACCATTAATCGGCCCGATATGTCACAAAAAATACATTTAAAAGCAGGATTGTGTGACAATATGTTAAGTAAGGGGTTTTCCCGTACTATCGACGAACGAATGGAGTGATATTTGTGGCGCAAAAAATGAAAGTAGATGACGAAATAAGATTGAATATACTTAAGGCCCTCTTGGACAAGAGCTGTGTTCAGCCAAATCTGAGAAGAATAAAGGCAAAAACCCATTATCACTTGGCTACAATCAAAGGCTCAATAGATTTCATGCAAAAAGAAGGGATTGTTTCAGGTTATGGCCCAAAAATCGCTTCGTGGAAGTTAGGGTACAAGCTTGAAGCGGTGGAACTATTACAGCTTGATTTTTCTCGCCCTGAATTAGTTGAGAAATATATGGCTGTAATGTCAAAAGACAGCCATGTTTATGGATTTCAATCCATAATGGGCTCAGGAAACTTCAACGTAATAAGTTTCCAGTTCTATAGGGACGTAGAATCATACCATAAGAACTTACAGGACAATTACATAAAGAAGATTCCAAACTATTATGACATAGTAAAAGACAGGCAGGTATTTTATCTGACTGAGCCGACATTCAAGCGCGGATCAAGAACTGACTGCATCCTATCGCTCATGAGGCGCGATGCGGGCCTTGACTAGTGGTGCAATGCAGCAAAAAAAATCTTCGATTGCCCTTTCTGGGAAAGATGAGAATCTAATAATTATTGATCTCTCAAAGAGCATTGAGGAGAACGCCACCGCCTATTTTGAATCAGCAAAAGAAGCGAGAAAAAAAATTGAAGGAATGAAAAAAGCCGTGGCGCATTATGAACAAAAACAAAAGAACGCTTCAGCTACGGGGCCAGTAGTATCAAAGCAAAAAGCAAAGGTGCTTGGCGAAAAACAGAAATCAAAATGGTTCATGAATTATCGCTGGTTTTACACAAGCGACGGCTTTTTAGTAGTGGGTGGAAGGGATGCTCATTCAAACGAAGAAGTCGTAAAGAAGCGCATGCAAAAGGATGATGTGTATTTTCACGCGGAAGTTTTCGGAGCGCCTCACTGCATAATAATATCTGAAAAAAAGCCGGTTCCCTTGCAATCAAAAAAAGAAGCTGCTATTTTTGCAGTAACTTTCTCTAAGGCTTGGGAAGAAGGAAGACCCGCAGCAGATTCCTATTCAGTAAGACCGGAACAAGTGTCAAAGACGCCTAACCCTGGTGAGAGTCTTGGCACGGGGGCTTTTGTGATAAGGGGCGAACGTGAATGGTTCAAAAAAACTCCTCTTAATTGTGCAATAGGTTTTTGTGACGCAGAGAAAAAGTTAATGTGTGCTCCGTTATCTGCTGTAAAGAAGCATTGCTCGTTTTTTATGGAATTAAAGCAAGGGTCGATGATAAAGACTGACGCGGCAAAGCGCCTAAAGAACATTTTCGCTGAAAAAGGGTTTATTTTTTCGATAGATGACTTTGTTTCGGCAATACCTAGCGGTTCCTTTAATCTTTAGCTAGGAACAGGCCCAGGATGGGCTTTTTGCTTTTACGTAGAGTAGCCTTTTTAATCCTTTTTCAGTTAACCTTGCTAGAGAGTGTTGTTTTGTGTCTGAAGAAAAGAAGGAAATTATTCTCCAAGTCCAGGATCCGGATCCAACTCATGTTGGGCGAAACATAATCACCCTTGACAAAGAAACAAAGACTCTGCTTAACATCACTTCGGGCGACATCGTTGAGATAGAAGGCACAAAAAAGACCGCTGCAATTGTTTGGCCTGCAAGAACGGAAGACGAGAACAAGAAAATAATTAGAATGGACTCTTTTATTCGCCACAATTCAGGCGTTGGACTAAACGACAAGGTAAAAGTAAGAAAAGTTCATCCTCAGGAAGCCAAGCGCGTGACGCTCGCTCCAATAGAAGAAGTAAGAATCATCGCCTCAGGGTACGAAAGAATTCTTAAAAAAAGTTTTTTGGGCAGACCGCTAACAATTGGAGACAATGTTTGGGTGAGCGTTTTTGGTTCAGGTTTTATTTACAGAGTAGTTGAGTCACAGCCCCGCGGAATAGTAAAAGTAACTGACGCTACACAATTTTTCTTAAAAGAAAAGCCGGTGAAAGACGCGCTCGAATCAATTCCAAAAGTTGCCTACGAAGATATCGGCGGGTTAGACGAACAGGTAAAGAAAGTGCGCGAGATGGTAGAGCTTCCAATGAAGCACCCTGAACTTTTCCAAAAGCTCGGAATAGTTCCCCCTAAGGGAATTTTGTTGTATGGTCCTCCCGGGACAGGAAAGACTCTCCTAGCAAAAGCAGTTGCAAATGAAGCTCAAGTTCATTTCATTTCCATCTCAGCTCCAGAAGTAATGGGAAAATTCGTCGGAGAAGCTGAAGAAAGAGTAAGAAACATTTTCAAGGAAGCACAGGAAAACGCGCCCTCAATAATTTTTATTGATGAGATAGATGCCATCGCCCCAAAGAGAGATGAAGTAGTCGGCGAAGTTGAACGAAGAGTTGTAGCACAGCTTCTTTCGCTAATGGATGGTCTTGAAGGAAGAGGCGAAGTAATAGTAATGGCTGCGACAAATAGAGTTCATTCAATGGATGAAGCTCTTAGGCGACCAGGAAGATTTGACAGAGAAATTGAATTCGGTATCCCTGACAAAAAATCGCGCAAACAGATTTTGAGCATCCACACAAGAGGAATGCCCCTTGATGAAGACGTTGATTTAGGTTACTTTGCTGATTTTACTCACGGGTTTGTCGGAGCCGACTTGCAGGCGCTCTCAAAGGAAGCCGCGATGAAGGCGTTACGCAGATACTTGCCAGAAATAGATTTGGAAGAAGAAACTATTTCGGCCGAGATGCTTGAAAAATTAAAGATTACAAAACAGGATTTCTTGGATGGATTAAAAGACGTTCAGCCTTCGGCGCTAAGGGAGGTTGCAATAGAAGTTCCTAATGTCAAGTGGGGCGACATAGGCGCACTTGAAGAAGTGAAGCAGGAACTAAAGCAGGCTGTAGAGTGGCCGCTAAAGAATCCAAAATCTTTCAAAGAAATGGGAATTACCCCCCCTAAAGGAATTTTGCTTTATGGTCCCCCTGGAACAGGAAAGACTCTCCTTGCAAAAGCTATTGCCACTGAGAGCGAAGCGAATTTTATTTCAGTAAAAGGTCCGGAACTTTTGAGCATGTGGGTTGGGGAAAGCGAGAAAGGCGTTAGAAAGATTTTCAAAAAAGCAAGGCAAGTTGCTCCATGTATCGTATTTTTTGACGAGCTTGATTCGATGGCTTCAAGAAGAGGCGGAAACATAGGAAGCAAAGTGAATGATGGAATAGTCAATCAGCTTCTGACTGAGCTTGATGGGATAGAAGCGCTTCACGACATAGTATTTATTGCGGCAACAAACAGGCCTGATTTGATTGACAGCGCCCTTTTAAGGCCCGGAAGAATTGACAAGATAATTTTGGTTCCAGCCCCTGATGAGAAAGCAAGAGAGTTAATACTTAAGGTTCAGACTAAGAATGTGAAACTCGACAAGGACGTTTCAATTAAGCAGCTTGCTGCCGAGACAAAAGGATTTTCTGGAGCAGATATTGAAGGACTTGTAAGAGAATCAGCGCTTAATGTTCTCCAAGAAAACAAGATGAAGCCCGCTCCGATAAAGATGGCTGATTTCACAAAAGTCCTCTCAAAGATGAAGCCTACAATTGACGACGAATCAGAGAAAGCCTACGGCGAGTTCAAGGACAAGGCGCTAGATTTTAGGCCAACCTACGTCGGCTAATTAGTCTCTTTTTCGTCCCGGCTAGCATAATCCTTATATTCATCCCCGCTTGAATATCCTATATGCAGCCGCAATTAAGGCCAAAAAAGCCAAACGAGTTTAATGATTCTATGAGAGGGCGCAAGCCTCGGGCAATTCGCGCTTCCCCTTGGGCATCAAGGTACATGAAGCGCCAGCGTGCGGCTCTCGCAGAAAAGTTCGGATCGCTTAATGTCGGCGACAGGATGAGGGTGTCGGCAAGATTGTTGAAAAACCCTTCCGCGTTCTCGGATGCTGAACTGGTTTCATATCTCGAGACAAATCACAAGCAGCTCAAATTTGTACTCAAGGATAATTTCGGGGACAGGCGTGGTCTTAAGGGATTCAACAAAACAACTGCGCAACTAATGCTTGACAGCGGAATGAAAGCGGGAAAGATGACTTCCGACACTACAAGATGGCTCGCAAAAGAAGTCGCTTCAAGCATTCTAAAAGAAGGTATTGAATCGCTTACCCAAGTGCTAAGAAAAAACGCCTTAAAATATCTTGAAGCAAGAAAAATTCCAGTTGACAATGGACTCTTAGAGATAGTACTTGCTGATTATATGGTGAAGAATCGCGCGCTTGCAGGAATAGAATCCTCGAGGATGGATGTGCGTGAAATTGAAGCATCGTATTTGTCGCTAAGAAAAATAAAACGCGGAGCAGACTTGAAATATTTGCAGACAACCAATAAAATGATACGCGCAGCCCTAGCCGGTCTTGCTCCTTCAAACAAAAAGATTGCTGTTGCAAAGCGCTGGATCGAGAGGAATCACAAATTATACACTGATAAATTTCACGTCCAAGTGGAAACGCTTATCGAGAACGTGAAGGCTTCGACTGAAACAAAAGTGTTTAACGGAGTAAAAGTGACGACGGTCCCAGTTACCGGGGAATTGGCTGAAAAAGTGGAAAAGTTAAGTGATGAGATGTGGGCAAAAGAAAAAGATGATCTGAGGCAATTTGTTCTTTCAACGATGCATGTTTCAAAAGGTCCTGCAAGGCTTGCAAAATCATCTTCAATCAAAAAACCCGGGACAAGAGAGCAAAGATTGGCTGAATATAATCCTCGCCAGAATGTCGGGATAGAGGAGGAAAGAAAGAATACTTCAAGGCTCGCATCCGCAGAGACTGTTGCAAGACAACTTGGACGCGAATTTGATTCGGTGGGGTATTCTCTCGCTGAAATAAGCAAGGCAAATTCTGCGCTAGGCGATATTTTGAGAGGGCTGATGAAAAGAAAAGAGATCCAGTCTGCAAGCGTTGAAAAGCTTTACACGAAAGGAAACCTTGCCCAGAGAGCATTTTTTAGGGCCGTTACAGAGTTCAACTTCTCCGAAAGAATGGGTTCGACTTCTCCCGATTCGCTTGCAAAAGTAATAGCCTCTATTGGTCCCGAGTTTCCGCCAATAGGGAAAGTTGAACACTCGGTTCGTGACGGGAGCGGACCGAAGGTACTCGATTTTCTAGTTAGAAGCGGCCTTGCAGATAACACGCATAGGGGCGGGCAGTGCGTAGGTTTAGTTAGGGCAAAGGCATAAGTTTGCTAAAACAATTTTTTTCTGCTCAGTAAAGTATTGGAGTCACAAAGAAAGTCATTATCCCTGCGACAGCAATAGTAATGAACCAGTATTTCGCGTCCCATGCCAAGACTTTGCTTCCGTCAAGCATTAGTATTGGGAGCATGTTGAAGAATGCAAAGAAAAAATTTACTTGCGCAACGGCAACTAAAATTCCGCGAAGTACATTATCAAGCAAAGCTTCTTTGCCCAAAAATAACAGTAGTCCTAGGAAAATAAATCCGAGGGCGATATTTGTTAAGGGCCCAGCGATGGAAATTATTCCGTTCTGTTTTCTTGAAACATTTTCTCCTATGAAGTAAGTGGCGCCCGGTGCAGCGAAAACAAATCCAGTAAATATTGCGAGTAATATTGATATTCCAAGGAAAGGGTACCATGCCCTGTACTCTGAATGGAACCCGAATGATTTTGCTGCTTCTCTGTGCGCAAGTTCGTGAAAGACAAATCCGGTTCCTACTGCCACAAGCGCGACAAACAAAGTGATTAAATCAAAAGAGCCGTTGGAAAACATTCCCATTACTATTGCAAAAGCCACGCTGATTGTTACCCAGGATATTAACAAATCCTGTTTTTCCTGCTTGCTGAAAGTAAGTATTGAGAGCTTTTTTTTATTTGTCATCTTAAGGATTGTTTTAGCGCAACAACTTTAAAAGCGTTCCAGCGCGCCTTAACGTTTTGCAAGCCACAGAAAGGGTTAATTAGGTGTTTTGCCCTTTTACTCAGCAGAAAGTTAAGGGGTTTTTTGGGTTGGCGAGAGAAAGTTTGGCTAATGCACAAGGTGCGCAAAGCGCCCAAGGTGCACAAGGTGCACAAGGCTCTTCAGAGTACTTGGTGCTTTTAGGGATAATTCTTGTAATTGTTCTATTTCTTGTTGCAATGGCTTCAGGGGTAATCTTTACCCCGGTAGAGCAAATAACTTCCAGACTTGACACCCAATATTGGTCGACACAGACTCTCGGTCTTTCAGATGCTCTTGTGGACGCTGACGGGAACGCCGTGTTTGTCCTTACAAATAATTCACTCGAACCCGTAGTACTAATAGGGTACAGTGTTAATGATTTTCCCGAAACAATTTTTGACGGCCCGATTTTTCAAGCAGGCGAAGAAAAAGTTCTTTTCGTTCCAAGCATCGGCGCCTGCCCCGCATCTTCATGCGTTTACAAAGAAATCACTTTCTTTTTTAGGCCGCTAAGTAGCGACGAAATATTTAATTCAGGCGGAGCCGATGCTGTTCTTAAAAGAGAAGACAACTTGGGTTCGCTCTCGTTCTCCGGAGCATCCCTTGTATGTGTTGGCCCAGAAGGAATACAATCCTGTACTTCAGGCGGAAGCGGGGTTGATACAAACACGCAAACAGCTGGTTGGACAAACGGTTTGGCAAAATGGCTCGTTGATTTGAATACAACCGGCGTTCTCAAGTCGGATCAGAATATGATTTGTGACACAAGTGCGTGTTACAAGATAAGCGATTTAAATATTTCTAGTGGCGGAAGTTCAAGTTTTGGCGCGGACATAAACGGAACAAATCCGCAGCTCATCCTCACGGACACCGACAACAACTCTGTTTCAAAATTGGTAAAGAGCGATGTATCAAATGAAATGAAACTAACAAATAAGGTTACAGTCTCATCCCTTACAGTGATCGGCGGAACAATAACAACAAGCGGACCTTACACAATCCACACTTTTACATCTAATGGAACATTTACGGTGAATGGTGATTTGAATGTTGAGATACTTGTTGTTGCCGGTGGCGGCGGAGGAGGCGCAGCTGATCAAGGTGGTGGAGGGGGCGCTGGAGGATTAATCTACATGTCTTCACAAATTGTAAATGGCGCAAAAACTGTTGTTGTCGGCACAGGTGGCCTTGGCGGCACAATTAACACAAAAGGAGCAAATGGAAATAATTCTTCATTCGACGATAATGTCGCTATAGGCGGAGGCGGGGGCAGCTGCAATCAACAAGGCCCTACAGGTAACGGAGGATCCGGAGGGGGAGCAGGATTTGGAAAATCGGCCGGAACCGGTATTCTAGGACAAGGAAATAATGGAGGGGCTTCTTACGCCGGCGCAAATTATGGTGCGGGTGGAGGAGGAGGAGCTGGGGGTATTGGGGCAAATGGATCCGGATCAGTAGGTGGAAATGGGGGCGTTGGAAAAGAATATTCTCAATTTGCTAGCGTAGGGGGATCGCCCGCTGGATGGTTTGCTGGCGGAGGAGGAGGATCGATTTACAGTTCTGGAACACCCGGTGTTGGGGGGAGCGGAGGCGGAGGCAATGGTTCAACCGGGGCAGGTGCAAATGCCGTTGCTAATACGGGTGGGGGAGGCGGAGGCGGTGAAAGAGCAAGTGGCGGAGGAGTAGGTGGTGCTGGAGGATCCGGAGTAGTTATTGTAAGATACTTGTCACAGACTGGTGGCACGCTACAAGAAACACAGGTTATTTCAAGCAAAGATGGGATTGCTACTGGTGAAAAAGGAACAAATACATTTGGTGACACAAGCGGAAGAACTGTCCTAGAGGGAAAAACAGTTCGCTTCAACATCAACGGAACCGAGAAGGCGCAGCTCAACGCTAATGGCGACCTAAACTTCGGAACAAAGATCGTGATAAAGCAGGACGGGAACCTTTTGATGACAAGCCCGAACGGAACGCAGTGGAACTGCGGAGTAACTAATTCAGGAATATTTATCTGCTCCTGATTTATCTTTTTAGGAGTTTTGTCAGATCCAATATTATGCCTGCGCGTTGAATCATTAGTTTCTGCTTTTTTGCTTTAAGTTTTTCCAGTCTAGGTTCGCCGGCGAAGCTTATTTCAAACACATGAACCAGGCTATTGAGGCGGCTATGCTCCGCGTCTATCTTGTGAAGCTTTGCCCTGAGGTCTGCGACTTTTGCGCTTTTCTTTCTCGCAAGCACAATCCTCTTCACCCTCGCCTTGACTTCGGGAGAAGATCTTTGATACTTAATGCAGGCCATAATCTTTCGTACTACCATTAAATCACGTAGAAATGTTCTCTTTTTGGGAATATAATACTTGCTCTAAAAGCAAGATTCTTTTGTTTTCGCTTCGTCTCCCGTCGAAACTTCACAAACCTTTTTATTTGCTCGAAAACGAGTCTCTTTCATGAATCAAAAAATACTCGAAGAAGAAAAAGCACAGATTTCTGTCGAGCTGATAATTGTCCTTGCAGCAGTAGTTGCAGTGGTGCTGATTTTGGTGAGCCAGCTCCAAGAGACTTCTGCAGAAGGATCAAAGAAGCTTGATGAATCAGCGAAGAGCGTGTTTGAAAAGATTGATGACATATGAGCCAAATAATAAAGAAGCCTGCAAGTTTGCGGCGAGCGAGAGCACAGTCCTCTCTAGAGTTCTTGCTCGTGCTTGCCGCACTGCTAAGTGCGCTTGCGCTCATATTGTCCTCTTTTTCTTTTGCGATGGGCGCGTTTAAGTCAGCAGGCGACGCTTCTTTGGCTTCATCAATTGCAAGGCAGGTTCAGGCTGAGTCGGAGGCCTTTCGTTTTCTTGCTGACGGGTCAAAGAAAAGTTTCGAGTTTTCTCCGCTTGAAAAAATAACAATCGCATCTAGCGGTACAAAAGTATCCTTTGTTGGTGGCGAAAGCTCATTTGAAGCGGATACTTTTTCGCAGCAATCAGTGCAAGGTATCTTTGAAAAGAGCTTTGTGATTTTGATCGAAAAATCTGGCGGAAAAGTGCGTTTGTCGGCGCACTCGAGCTGATTTGCAAACCTTTTAATATGCCAAAAAACAACAATAAGGCATGTCAAACGGCTACGAAGTGATATTTCTTAATCCTGTCCAAGCCAAGGGCAAGGGACTTGCAATTCCAACCGCGGGGCTTTATTCAAAATCCTCGAAGAATTTTTCAGTGAAATTTCTTTCAGTGATAAATGATCCCCAAGACCCTGTTGTTCTTGACAACATCATTTCGGTCAAAGGAAAAAAAATTTATGTCGTTTCAAAAAGGCGTGATTCTGATCTTATCGACGCCTTGATACTTAACAAGCACCTTGTTTCAAAGCCAAGAAAAATGATTTTGGACGTAGTTTCGGATCAGTTAGAAGAGCTTTCAAAGACGCAGGAAGTTCTCGAAAAAGAGATTGATGAGATGGAAGATAAGATTCTCATGGGAAAAGGAAAAACTTTGATTGACAAGTTAATAGGTGCAAAAAAAGTTTTGATAAAAATAAGGCAGGTTCTGAAGAATTATTTGAAATTGACGACAATAATTGTGAGAGAAGACAGGGCGCTTTACAACGAGGCAATAGCTCTGCAGGAAGAAATAATCCACTTTGATGAGCTTATTGATACCCAACAGGAAATACTCTCGAACATGATAGATGCAAGCCTTTCAATCGCTTCAAACAAGCTCAACAACGTGATGAAGGTCCTTACCATAATCACCACTATTGCGATACCTTTCACTGTGCTTTCAAGTATCTATGGAATGAACATTAAACTCCCTTTCCAAGATAGCGAGCACGCATTCTTTGCGGTACTTATTGCAATACTTCTGGTTGTGTCGGTGATGTTTCTTTTATTTGCCAAGCTCGGCTGGCTTAAGCCTAACGAGCTTTGGTGAGTACCTATCCTGAGAAGCACACCTCTATCTTGAAAGTCTGTTCCAAAAGAAGTTCATTGACTATTCTCGCTTCGCTCGCAACTGCCCTTTTTGCGCACGGTTTCTTTACTAATTCACGTCCGTCAATTGTAAGCGAATAGTTATTTCCAAACATCGTGGTGCAATCCGCCATCGCCTCAATGTCTGAAGGAGGGTCATAACTCCAAACTTTCAATAAATCATTCTCCTGCTGAAGAATCATCAGTTCGTCTAGTGTTACGCTTTCGACTTGGGGCAAAAAAATTATCGCGCTAGCTATTACAACGAGTGCAAGGGCGGCTTCTAGCGAAAAAACAAATCCTTTTTTCATTCGATGCACCCCGTAACTGTCACTGTTTGCTTTACTCCTTCAAAGAGAACGAATCGTTTCACTGCGATGCATTCTTTTCCTATCTTGTCGCTCGAAAACGCTTTTGTTCCGGCCGTTTCAATTGATTTGAGAAAAAATCTTTCTTTTTCTACCGGTTTGAAGTTTAGAAGTGCGAGCGCTGAGAGATAATTACTTTTCACCCTATTTTTTTCAAAATCCATAACGCATGCGCCAAGAGAAGAGTTCTCAATGTTCGCATTTTTCACCAAGGAATCGGCCAGTAGCAGGGTCTTTTCTTCGAGGTAGAAGTGCTCTGATTGGGAAACAGATTCTTTTGTTGCATTAGAGATGTAAAATAAAAATCCCAAAACAAAGAGCATTGTTATCGTGAAGGCAATCATGGCGTCGATAGAAAATATCATGCCTTTTTGGCTGGCATTTGGGTATTCAGTTTTTTTGCGAAAGATAATGGTCAAGCGTCTCAACCTCCATTTCATCGCTTTTTGTAATTTTTGGCAATGTTGCCGCACTTTTTTGGATGTTTGATTTTTTCGAAGCAACTTTGCCGTTAAAATCAAAGCAATCTGTTTCGCCCAAATATTCTTTGGCTGAATTTGAATAAATGCTGTCTGCAACAGAGGCGCACTTTAAAGATGCGAACTTGGCGCTAATGCTTGACGCATAATTTTCTATCTCGTCTTTTTGTGAAGTGATGGCGCCAATCATCACAGCAAACGCTGCAAGGAGCGCACACATCGCTATCAGCGCTTCCAAAGAGTTCATATGATCACTCGCACCGTGTACCCTGCAGGGATTAGGAACTCTACGCCAAATTTGTCTCCAAAAGTTTTTCTTACAAGCATGTTTCTTAGTGTGCCTCCAGTGTAGGTATAATCGGCAAAAATGCTTGTCCCTCTATGAACAATTATCACAGTCGAGTTTTCGTTTAATTCTGCCAAGCTGATTTCTTTGTCTTCAATAAAAGAAGATATTTTTGCTTTTCCTTGTAAGTAATTCACTAAGTTATTATTGACGGCAGTTTTTGCTGAATTCGAGTTAAAGTTCTGTGATAGTGCCTGAAGCAAAAGATTTTCAAAAATAATTCTGTCAATATTGTTCTCAAGGATCGTTCTTTGCATGTTTGCGCTCTCGGCTTCTATGAGCGCGGAGTTTGTTTCTCTCAATACCGAGGAATTTTTTTCCGAAGAGACATTAACGAAAAGTATTAGCGCGATTATTGCCAATGCTATTGCGAATGAAAAGAACCCTTTCATTAAGAGAGCCTGTTTTTCGGCTTAAAAGGGCTTTTGCGATTTTCGTCAATCGTCAGAGTATGAAGAATAGCGCCAGCATTAGTATCATTACACCAAGAGCAAATGCTCTGTTGTAATATGCCAAGAGTGCCGCTGCGAATGGTCCGATAACAGTTAATATTGCGGAGTTAGGCCACTTTGAAGCGACAATTAGTGCCATCAAAGCTCCAAGCGCTACGAGTATGAAAGTGAAAGCAACGAAGTGGCTTATTTTGGCCGCCGCGTATTTTTGGAGTTTTGTAAACCAAACATCAACTTTCTTTTCAGTGTTTCCCATTTTTTTAGCACCTCGATAAGTAACCCCCATTCGCTATTCCTTAAAATACTTGCTATTTTGCGTCAAATTTGCCGATTTTTGGGCGTTTTAAAGCGATTTTACAGAAATTCAGGATTAGGTTTAAAATAACGAATTTGCCCAAAATTCTCATGCTTGATAGGGTAAAGGAACTCAGTGAAATTGAGCGAAAAGTGCTTTCTTCCCTGAAAAAAGAGGATTCTGCTTTTGAAGAAGTTTCAGTCAACTCCGGCGTTCCAATAGATTCAGTTCGTAGATCAGCCGCCTGGCTTTCAGAAAAAGGTTTTGCAAAGCTGGTGGAAAAGAAAGCTGAAAAATTTGTTCTCACCGCTCAAGGAGAAATTGCCCTTTCAAAAGGAATGCCTGAAAACGTTTTCTTAGAAGCGCTTACCCGCCTAAAAGGAAAAGCATCTTTTAAAGATTTGCAGGCGGAGTCAAAACTTTCGCAGCAAGAATTTACCGCTGCCTTGGGGATAAATAAGCGCAAAGCATTCATTGTAATAGTTCAGGGAGAAATCCAAGAAACAGGAGTAGCAAAGGATCAGGAAAATTTTTCTGAACAGAATTATTTGCAAGATATACTTGAAGGAAAAAAAGTTTCCGGAGAATTGCTTTCGGATCTTTCAAAGCGCGGGCTTGTCGAGAAAAAAGAAGTTGTTGACAGGACTCTTTCAATTACTCCCGAAGGTGAAAAGGCAAAAGAAATGCTTTCCTCGCAGACCATCACAAGAGTTTATGATGTCGAGGCCCCTGTGCCGTCAATATTTGCCGGAAAAAAAGCCCCCTACATGCAGTTTCTTACTCAGATAAGACAAAAACTTGTCGCACTAGGATTTTCGGAAATGTATTCGCCGCTTGTTGTAAGCGAGTTTTACAATTTTGATGTTCTTTATCAGCCGCAGACCCACTCCGCAAGGACAAGCACGGATTCTTATCAATTAAAAACTCCAAAAACCGGCAGATTGCCTGATAGAAAAATAGTTGAATCAATTAAAGCCGCGCACGAGTATGGTGGAAAGACTGGAAGCACCGGTTGGGGTTATGAGTGGAGCGAAGATATTGCTTCAAGGGTGGTTCCAGCAATGCACGGAACGGCACATACCGCAAGGCAGCTTGTGAATGGTGTAAAAATTCCAGGAAAATATTTTGCCATGGCACGCGTATTTAGGCCAGATGTGCTTGACGCGACTCACTTGCTTGAGTTCAATCAGATGGAAGGCTTTGTTGTCGGCGAAGATTTGAATTTTAAGCACTTACTCGGAATGTTAAAAGATTTTGCGATAGAAGTCGCCGGAGCAGAGAAAGTAAAATTTTTCCCGGATTATTATCCCTTCACGGAACCAAGCGTTCAATTGAGTGCGAAGCACCCTGAAATGGGCTGGATAGAGTTTGCGGGAGCAGGAATGTTTAGACCCGAGATGCTTGAGTCGTTAGGAATAAAGGGCGAAGCGATAGCATGGGGAATGGGGATAGACCGTCTTGCGATGTTTAAGATGGGAATAAAGGACATAAGATACCTCTTCGCAGAAGACTTGGGTTTTTATAGAAACGCGAAAGGATTGTTTTTGGACAAATGAAAAATTGACGAATAAATGGACAAATAGGGTTTGATGATTATGCCAAACATTGAAGTGTCACTAAAAGACTTGGAAACGTTAGTGGGAAAGAAATTCACAAAGGAAGAGCTTGAAGTTGCGCTCGAATATGTAAAAGGCGAAATTGATTCACTCGCAGGCGATGCGCTAAAGATAGACTGCAAGGAAACACTAAGACCTGATGTTTGGAGCGCGGAAGGAATCGCTCGCGAACTAAAAGCAAGAATGGGAAAAGAAAAAGGAATAAAAAAATATGTTGTTACAAAGAGCAAGGTAAATGTTTTTGTTGATGAAAATATAAGGAAAGTAAGGCCACTTATAGCCTGCGCGATAGTGAAAGATGTAAAAATTACTGAAGACTTTTTGAAACAAATGATTCAGCTCCAGGAAAAAGTGGGCGAAGGGTATGGGCGAAAAAGAAAAGAGACTGGGATTGGAATATATGACCTTGACATAATGACTCCTCCGATTTACTATAAAGGTTTCAAGGATAATGAAATAGAATTCATCCCTCTTGAATGGAAAGTTCCGCTAAGACCTAGCGAGATACTTGCACAGCACGAGAAAGGAAAAGCCTACAAACATCTTCTTGCAGGCACATCGGTTTATCCAATAGTTATTGATTCAAAGGACATTGTGGCATCAATGCCGCCCATAATTAATTCGCAAGTTACGGGCAAAGTAACTGAAAATACAAAAAACCTTTTCCTCGAAGTAACCGGATTTAATTGGAAGACGGTAGAAACCGCGCTTGAAGTAATGTGCATGGCTCTTGCTGATAGGGGGGCAAAGATTTATTCCTGCAACGTTCATTTCCCCTCAAAAGAAAAACCGTATCCTGCAAAAACAATCGCAACGCCTTGCTTTGACACGGTAAAGCTTTCATTTGACAAAACGCTTGTGGAAAAGAAAACGGGCCTTAAGCTCAAAGACGCTGAGATAAAGGATCTTCTTGAACGCGCAAGGTACAATACAAAAGTTGATTCAAAGAAAGTAAGCGTAGAGTATTCATCATATAGAACAGATATAATGCACCCTGTGGATGTAATAGAAGATTTGCTGATTTCATACGGTTTCAACAATATTGTTCCTGAAAAAATAACAATGAGTGTTGTCGGTTCGCAGAGAAAAGAGGCGGAGTATGCGGATTTCGCGAGGGAAGGTTGCATCGGACTTGGTCTGCAGGAAATATTAACCTTCAATCTTACTTCAAAGGATATTCAGTTCAAGGGAATGGATCTTGATGTTACAAAAGAAGAATTTGTTGAGATAGCAAATCCCGTTTCAAATAATTTCGGAATACTCAGAAAGAGACTTTCTCCTCAACTTCTCTCATTCCTCTTCAAGAATAAATCGCAGGAATACCCTCAGAGAATTTTTGAGATAGGCACTGTTCTTACTCTTGATTCTAAGGAAGAACATGGCGTAAGACAGGCAACAAATGTCTGCGTTGCATCAACTCATTCAAACGCAAGTTTTACAGAAATCAAGTCAATTCTCTTGTCGCTTTGCAAGTATTTGGGGGCAGAGTGCGTTGTAAAAAAGAAAGCCTATTTCTTCCTCGGAGAGAACGCTGCTGAAATTACGGTTAATGGAAAGAAAGGGTATGTCGGCGAAGTGAAGAAAGAAGTTTTGGACAATTTCGGGCTAAAGAAACCAGTCATAATCTTCGAGTTCGAGCTTTAGAGTCAATCGCGCTTTTGAACAGCTGTTCTAATTAGACAAAAAAGATTTGGACCAGCGCTAAAATGAAAATCATTATGAACCCGAGTATTATCGGGCCGAAAGAGAATAGCATGACTATTATTATGATGACCCATGCTAGTTTACTGGACCCGGCGGTAGTTGCAGTTTCCATTTGTTCAGCATAGTTTGCAAGCGCAACTATGGAATCCGCCTTTGTGGAATCATTTATTGTGTTTTCTGCAAAAGTTTTTGTGGTGCTCTGTTTTTCGGCGGCGCTTGCAGCCATCGCCCTGAGATTTTCATAACTTTGTTTTGAGATGTATTCCTTATGCCCTCTGGCTGTTTCAAGAATCACTCTTGGTCCCTCGGGCTCCACTCTAATGAAAAAAATTTCTTTCGGCTTGAATATTTCGCTAGTCCCATTCTCAAGCCTTACTCTGGTTCCGCTCCCGTCAATCGTGATGAATACCTTTTCAGTCATAGTTATCACTTAGTCTAAGATTTTTGGCTTTATTATAACTTGTCTTTTATGCCTAAACTCGGGTTGTTCTATTGTTCATCTTATTTCTCT
>JBBSVX010000054.1:0-22454 GCA_038046585.1 archaeon | reverse complement strand
TTCTCAAAAATTGGAAATGGAGATTCGTTTGGAATCACAGTGGAATATATTGAACTCGCCCCGGATTGCAAAGGAACAATGGAAGCGCTTGCAACGCTAAGAGACGTTCACTCAACATTCCTATTTACATTCAGCGACATAATATACGGGATGAACGATCTCTCTTCAATTTGGAATGCACACATCAGCTACAAGGGCATAGCAACACTACATATCCAAGCAAGCCTAAAAGAATCAGGGAATGCAGGAGTAGTTGTACTTGATGGGAACACGGTAAAAAGATTTATTCAAAAACCGGGCAGCGCAACAAATCCGCTTTTGCATTTTACAGGGATAGTTGTAGCCGAACCTGAATTCCTTAAATGCACCGGATCAAGTATGGAAGATAATGTATTCCCGCGCTTGGCTGAGAACGGCGCACTCAAAGGATATATCGGTCCGCAACCGGTTTATCACTTTCATACAACAAAAGAACTTAAAAAAATTGAAAAACTTCTTGCAAAGTTCGGGCAATAAAATATTTAGTATGAATATTTTTAGAACATCGGATCGTTTCTAACATCTTGTGATTTTGATGGAACAAGTTCGCCTCGCAAGCCTTTTTCAATGACATAGTTCACATGGCATTGCCTGCATCCGTCAGAATCACAGTATCTTTTCCGTGCCGATGCGAGGCAAAGCGAATTAAGCGCCACTGATTCAAGAGTATCCTGCGTAATACTGCCGAGAGAAAAATCAGGTTCAAGCACCCTCACAAAGCAGGGGCTTATTTCGCCGTTTGCGCGGAAGATATGGAATATCTGGCTGTAAAGACATCTTGAGAAATCGTGCCTTACGTGTCTGTTTCCCCCTATGATTGCAGTGATATTGGTCTGTTCAGATAAGAATTTTGAGAACTCTTTGTCTTCTGCAAGCACTTTTGAAAGTTTTTTACTCTCAACATCAATCTGTTCCTGTGTAACAGCAAGAGAAAGGGGATTTTTGAAGTCTTTTGGATCCCTCCTAAGAGGCCTGTACTGAATATTAACTTTTTTAATATTTTCAGGACATTTTTGGAGCACCTTGTTTCTTAGCATCCTTGCAATCTCAACCGATTCATGAATATTGTCCTTGTTGAAAAGAAAACTTGCCCCGACATATTTCACATTCATCTTCAAGTATTCCAAATAATTAGCAATCGCCTTGTCGAACATATCGATCCCACGATATTTTTTATAAGTCTCGGGAGTTGCGGCGTCAATTGAAACTCTGACATATTCAAACTCTTTCGCCCAATCCCCTTTTGGCAAAAATGTTCCGTTTGTTTTCAGCGAAAGTTTCACGTTTGGCATACAGCGCCTTATTTCTTTTATAAGGTCGTCAAAATCATGTCCGCTCTCGCTATAAAGCGTCGGCTCTCCTCCGCCAACAATCACCATTGATTTCAAATTATAATCCGTAATGTCCTTTATGTGCTTGAAAGGAAAGTGAAGCGGCTTTGGACGCGTGCTATCCAAATCATGCCCGTATGTGCACCCTTTGCACCTTGAATTGCAAAGATCAGTAGGGTGGAATTCTGCATGAGAAATTGTAGCATATTTTCTAAGAAGTTTTACAGCATCAGTTTTCTTAATCTTTGAAATAGAACATATCTTATCGATAGCCATCTCTGTCGAAATATTTTTCGACATGTGCTGCATAAGAATAAGATATTTCTCATCATAATTGTCAGAGTGCTTGTCGAGCCCAAGTTCTTCCGCAATTGAAAGTTTTTCTTTTATAAAATCCAAATGATTTAGAACTTTTGTTAAGTTCCTGCTTGATTTCCATCCAGTCTCATAAGTTCCATCAAGCGCTGAAAGCGGATGATTCGGAGTGTTTGTCAAAACCCTATTGTACACAGAGAATGAAATGTCCCCAGCTTCTTGCGAATTATTCATTAGTTACCACCAAATCAAGCATTATTTTAGGGATTGAAGCATGAGCCCTTTTTTTTGTCTGCTCGTATTTTTCCTGTTTCTTTGAGTAAAAGCTTGTATCCATCGGCCTATCCGTGCACCAACCCAAAAACGAGCAATCCGCACCAATATGCTTCGCGGCAGTGAAAACTGCCGAAGACTCCATGTCAATAACATCAACGCCTTTTTGTTTGAGAGATTGCAAAAAATCGTCATCTTCCGCAAGAAATGAATCTATAGTGAATGAAACAGCGTTTTGATGAAATTTTACTGATAAGCCGCCGCAATAACCCAAAAGAAGTGCGAGTGATTTCTCAGAAATCTTTTTATTTGCCGAAGAATACCCTGATTTTTTTCCAAAATATTTTGAAAACCCCTCACCGATGAGCGCTTTATCGAGAAGAACAAAATCCCCTATCGCCACACTGTCATTTATTGCCCCAAAAGTCCCTTCAGCAAATATTGAATTGCAAGGCGTCCCTTTAAGCGCCACAACACAATCACCCGCATTAGAAGATGTCTTGCCCGAAACAAGCACAGTTACCCTTGCACCATTATAACTTCCGCTAATTCCTTTCCAAACACCAGAGAACCTATTTACATTCGTCAAAAATAGCTCATATTCGCTAAGTCGGTCATTTCTTGAAAGAATAACTTTAGAAGATATATATTCCGGACTGCAGCCAAAGCAATGCCAAATGATATCCGTAGGCTTAAGCGAACTTGCGTAACTCATAACACCCAACACAAAATAGCCTCAACCGAAATATATATATCCTACCTTCGTCCTACTTTATACTACTTAGTGAGTAAACATGAAAAATAAGATCTCAATCACCCTTGACGAGAACATAATTTCAGGCATAGACGCCCTGGTAGACGGAATATACATCAGAAACAAGTCTCAGGCAATAGAGTACTTGCTGAAAAAAACCCTTTCTGGAAGCAACAAAGCAATCTTTCTTTGCGGCGGCACTCCAAAAAGAACAGAAAGCGGCAAATTAAGACCCTGCGCAAACTTTCTTGGAACTCCCTCAATAATCCACAATATTAGATTTTTAAGAAGCCATGGATTTAGAGAAATAATAATTGTGGCAAACAAAACAAGTCTTGCAGAATTAGAAAATGAAATATCTCACGCAAAAATAAGCGGCGTTGAAGTAAAATATCATGATGATGGAGAGACTTCACAGGGGTCGATGGATTCTCTTCGCAGAGTGAAAGGAATAGACGGCACGACACTAGTAGTTTTTGGAGACCAACTGCTGATTAATAGCAACATGCAAAACTTCTGGAAAACACACCTAATCTACAAAGCAGAAGCTACGCTTTACGTACAGGCGTTTTTGGAAAAAACTGAAAATGCAGGCGTTGTTAGCATGGAAGGAAATCTGATCACAAGCTTTGTGCAAAAGCCAGGCCATAATTTCTCACTAATCCATTTCAGCGGCACTTTCATAATGGAACCCGAAATGCTCCACCATAAAGGGCATAGTTTGGAATATGATATATTTCCCGAACTGGCAAAAAACAAAAAGTTAGTAGGATATTTGAGTGAAAAGCCTATCCATCATTTCCACACTGACAAGGAGATTGCCGCAATTGAAAAACTTCTAAAATCAGGGGATAACGCCCCTCGCCCCCAAGCCAAACGCAACTAGAATTATATACTTGAACTGGAGTAGTTTTGTATGCAAAAGCATTTGACCATCTTTTCAGTACAACATACCGACGATAAATGGAATGACACAATGTCAGCCCTTAACGACCATCTTCAAAATGGCCAAAGCGTGGCGCTAGAGAATGTAACCCCCGCAAGGCTAAAAATGTTTGAAACAATTAACACAGTCAGATCCAAAATGGCGCACAAGGAATCCCTCAATGCACGTGAAAGAGAGTACTACACAAAAGTAATGCCAAGAGTTAGTGCAGATCCATCTTTTGCATTTTATATGCACCTCTATAATTATCTCAAATCAAAAGAATGCAAGATGATTCCTATGGACTCAAAAGCAGCCCTTAGGAAACTTGCGACGCTCGAAAAAAAGAAAACAAAACTTTTTGGCGAAGTAATCTCCCAAAACAGAGGAAAAGGCGCAGATGCAGAGTATGAACGAGCAAGAGATTTTTCTGATTTAGTTCATGTGGCAAGAGAAGAACTTGTTTTCAAAAAAACCATCTCAACCCACAAGCCTGATGCCGTAATTATTGGGGCACTTCACTCCCCTGCACTTGAACATTATCCTAATTCAACAATAATCCATGTTTCAAACGGACCTCATAAGGATATTGCCCAAAGGATGGTTGCCGCAAGGAAATTCTTCGCTCAAAGAAAAGCAGTGCGGGCTGCAAAAAGAACAGCCCATAGAAGAAAATAATGCCAAAAGCAGCCCTCGGCTTTTTTGACGAGCATCTAATAAGTCTTTCCCTTGACAAATTGGTTCCGGTGAGCAGCATAGTTCAACTCTATAAAGGTCCACAGCTTAGGCAATGGCAAGAAGAGGCTATTTCAGCCTGGGATAAGCACCATTACGGCATAATACAAGCTGTTCCGGGAGCAGGAAAAACCATTCTAGCAGTAAAAATGCTCACCCAAAAACTTGAAACTGAGCCAAACCTCAAAGTGATAATAGTTTGCCCAAGATTGACACTTATCCAGCAATGGGTGGACGCAATAATTGACAATACCAATATCTCGCGCGAAGAGATATATGAAGTTTCAAGCCATAATGAACCTCTAGCCTACTCACGCGCACAAGGACAAATACCAAAATACAAAGTATTCATCTCGACATTCCGGCAGATAAGACAGTTTTTGGAGCAGGATGGATGGAAAGACTACGACTGGTTCCTTATTGTCGATGAAATGCATAACACTTCAGAGAACTACAAGTTCCCAAATAGCCCAATCAAATATAAGCTCGGACTTTCAGCAACACCAAAAAAGAAAAACAGGGACGCGGACTTCGATCTCGGCGGAATAGTACACACATACTCTTTCTCACAGGCCCTTAATGACAAAATAATTCTTGACCCAGTAATAAAAATCGTATTCTACTCTGTTAATGAAAACCTGTTCAAAAAAATTCAGAACACAAGCGACCCGACAACAGACCTTATTGAAAGCGCTTACGATGACTTCCTACCAGACTCTGAAATAAGCGAGGAAAAGAAACATTTGGAAAAAAGACAAGAAACTGAATTTGGAAAAGCACTCACCCCCCAAGAACAATTTGAAGAAGACCAAGAAGAAGATCTTTTTACATCAAGAAACACTGATTTTTTAGGAATTCAAAGAATACTTGAAGAACAATTCAAAATTGGAAAACCCGACAGCTTCCAAACACTCGTATTTGTCAACAGAATAAAAAAGGCAAACATCCTCAACATGATGCTCGCAGAACGCTTCAACGAACGCGTATCTCACTCATACCATTCAAAGTCGGAGAAATATAATTCAAAAAACCATTTTAACGAGCTAAAGAAAGAATTCGCTGACGGAAAATTCAACGTATTGATTTCAGTGGGAACTCTTGGGGAGGGAATCGATTTTCCTTATGCATCGCACGGAATAATCGCAAGCCCCATATACAACCCCACTTCTTTTGTGCAAAAGGTAGGAAGACTCTTAAGATCATACAAAGACCACAAAAAAGCCGTGATATATTATTATGTTCCTTCAGAACTCATAACGCGCCTCCTCACTGATGAAAGAATTGAACCGAACTACTTCAAGGCCGTAATAAAAATAGCGGATGAAAATGACGACTTATATTTTGTCGACAGAAAAAGCCTAAAAGAAGAAAAAGGGTCTCTCGCCGACCTTCTAATACAGGGCGCAGCTTACGAAAGAAACGAAGATATTGCAAGAATAAAGATGCCTCATGATCTTGACTCAATATTGAGATTTTTTAAGAGAGTATATCCTGAAACGCTTAAAGACTGGAAGAAGTTCTATTCCACCCAGGCTAAAGAAAATAAGAGAGAAGCAAAAAAGAAATCAAGGTTGTTTGCTAAAAAAACCGATACAGATGATTCCGAAAAGAAAGCTGAACCGGAAATTGATTTCACAGAACTACGAGAAGAGATTGCAAAATATCACTCAATCATGCTTTCTTCTGCAAAAATATTGGTTACAAACCTTGAAGGCGTCACAAAAGTGCAGAAAAAATTCTCCGAAAGAAAGTTTAAGGATTTTAAGAACGTGAAAGAATTTGTAAAAGAGGCGCTTAACCATAGGCTCACTACTAAAATTAAATACGGGCACGAGCTTGAAAGGATAGCCACCGACAAAAAATCGGTTCTTTCGCTTTCAGAGCAGGAGATGCTTGGAAACATCGTATCCGCCGAAATGACGGATTTTTGCTCCAAAGAAAAGGACTTGAAAAAAACAATAATTTCGCTAAAAAATGCGACAAATATGCTTGAGAAGACCGCCAAAGCAAAACAAGGCGATACAAAGGCGATCGAGGAAAGAATAAGCGCGATGAATAGAATAGCAAAAATATTCTTTGATTTACAATCGATGTTTTTGGACGAACTTGAAATGCAGGAAATGGCAAAAAACGCGCTGACAAAGGACGTCAAGTTCACTCTCACAATAGGGCGGGATATTTTCCTTACAAAGCACATCGCGAGAAAATACTCTTTTCCCGAAGACTTTGGCTTAAGCAGATGGAGAGAAGAAAAAGAAGTTCCCGCCCCTACTATAGAACTTAAGGGGATTGAGAAATTTGCAAAACGCCTCATGCACATGCTCAACGAGGAGAAGAAAGTGCGCGAAGATTACTACGACATACTTGGGGACTGGGAAGGATTGAAAGCAAAGATTTGTTCCGATCTTAAAATTTCCATTCAAACTGATGACCACATATTAAAAGAACTTGAAAAGCACAAGCACGAAGATGAATTCTCTTTCGAGGACCTCTTCTTTGTTACTGAAACAATAAAAAGGAAGAAGAAGAACTGAAAAGTCGACCTAATAATGCACAAACTAGGGCACAAAGAAGATGAATGACATCCCGCACTTGCGAGATGCACCAATTTAAAATAAGCTAATTAGATAACTTCCCAATCAAATACTTGCGCAAGAGCGCCCCTATGCGCGTATTGCTTTGCGGCTTCAAGAGTCATCTCAAGGTTGAGTACTCTCTTTGCAGGGTAGCTTTCAGTTTTTCCTTCAATGAAAAGTTCCACTTCAGGCTTTGGCACCGCATATTTATTTGCAGCAACATACTTTTTGCCTTTCGATAGGGCAGTAACGATATATTTTCCGTCTTTTCCGCCGCCAACAAGCATATAGTTTTTCGAGTCTTTTTCAAGAACAACAACAGTCTTGTCTTCATGACCTTTGAGCCTTTCTATGGCTTCCTTTACCATTATCATTTCAGTGCAAGCTTTCTCAGCGTCGCCCTTGTCTTTATTCGAATTCTTTTCAATTATTTTTGATATGAACATATTACGCCACCCGACAAATTTGTGTAACGTGAAGTTTATAGGGCTAACCCCCAAGCTCAGTTGCGCTTCAGTATATCAAAAAAATGAGAAAATTATAATTTCCAGCATCCTTTAAGAATTTGCCTGAATTCTATTTAGATATGGCCCTTAACGTAAAAAACATCTCCATTAACATTGGCGATAGGGAGATAGTCACAGACCAAAGCTTCGGCCTAGGAGATGGCACTAAAGCCGGCCTAATAGGCAGAAATGGAGCCGGAAAAACGACTCTCCTAAAAGCCATTTTGGGAAAGCAGGAATACCACGGCAACATAGAATTCAACGGCAAAGCGGCATACTTTTCACAGCATATCGAGCTTGATCTCCACAAAACTGTTGGCCAAACGCTTGGAGAAAGCGCAACAATCCATCACCAGAACGAGTATGAAGAAGAGATGAAAAAAGTCGAAGATCTTCTTTCCAGGCCTGAAACTTACCAGAATTCCGAACAGGTTACAAAGCTTACTGACAGATTTGTTGACCTTCAGGCAAAAATTGCGAAACAACAGGACAACCGTCCGACAAATAAGATAAAATCGGCTTTGCAAATACTTGAAATAAAAGATTCCTGGCTTCAACAAAAAGTCAGTCTGCTTTCAACAGGACAGCGAGCAATTGTAGCTCTTGCCCAAATATTATCTTCTGAAGCCGATCTTTTATTGCTTGATGAACCGACAAACCACCTTGATTTTAAGAGACTTGATATTTTGGAGAATCACTTGCGCGAATTTAAGGGAACTGTGCTAATGGTAACGCACGACCGATATTTCTTGGACCGCGTGTGCGACAAGATTTTGAAAATGGAAAAAGGAAAGATACTCAAATACAACAGCAATTACACCGGATACATCAAAGCGCGCGAAGCAGAATTTGAAGCACAAAAATATGCTTATGAGCAGGAAAACAAATACATCGCAAACGAAAAGGACAAGATTGCAAGAATCGGAAAAAGCCCGCTGAAGGTAAAGCAGGGAAAGTACCGGGAGAAACTGCTTGAGAAACGCGAAGTTTTGGAAAAACCTGATCTTGACAAATCAAAATTCAGCACAGTAATTGATTCATCCCCGATTCACGCAATGACAATTTTAGAACTTGAAAATCTTACCGTGGGATATGATAAGCCCCTTATTTCTCACATTGATCTTAGAGTAAATGTTGGAGAACGATATGTTTTGATTGGAGAAAATGGAATCGGAAAGAGCACCCTTTTCAAAACTATTGAAGGACGCTTGCCGCCGCTAAGCGGAAAAGTAAGACTGCACTCACAAGGAAGACTAGGCTATGTGGATCAGGAGCTAAAGGACCTATCAAATCACGCGACTCTTTACGACGAAATATACGCGATAGTGAAGGATAATTATACAACCAGACAGCAATTATCTATTGGCGGATTTGTGGAAGAGGAAGATGTATTCAAACCCATCGCTCTTCTTTCACTCGGAGAAAAAGCGAGGCTTAACTTAATCAAAGTGTTGATTTACAAGCCAAATTTGCTACTCCTTGACGAGCCGACAAATCATCTTGATATTGATGCACGCGAAATAATTGAGAAGGCTTTTCTTAGCTTCAACGGATCAATACTTGCAGTATCTCACGACAGATACTTCATCAATAAGATTGCCCAACGAATACTCAAAGTGAGCGACGGAACAATAAAGGAAGTCACCAAGAAATAGCATTAATTCATAAATTTATATTGCTCGCCAAACACAAAGGTTTGATTGAATGGAAACAATAAATATCAAAGGACACAAGATAATTCTCATCCCCGCAAAGGACTCTTTCAACAGGCGCGCTGTCCAACACAAAAACAAACTTATTTTCGCCCTTGAAAAAATTGGGGTAAAAAGCGACGATATCGAACTGGAACTTGGCGGTCACTCAGGAAGAGAAGCCAAAGCAACCGCGACATGGTTTTACAAAGGGCATAGGATGCAATATGAGTGCACTACCCAAAAAAAGTTTGTCGATAATTTGTACATTGTTTCAAAAGTCATAGAAGGCGAAGTGGAAAACGTATTATCCGAAAAAAAGCCCCTTGAAGAATTCATTGAAGAATTCGCAGAAGATGAAGATGTGAATGACGAACGAAAGGAAGCAAGAGAGTTCTTCGGACTCGCGCCAAACCACAAAAATATAGACGAAGTTAACCTAAGATACAAGGAAATGGCCAAAACCCTGCACCCCGATATGCCCACAGGAGATATTGACAAATTCAAGAAGCTCAATCACGCGCACAAGATATTGAAAAGAGAACTCTCGTAAAAATCGCTCAAATACTTTAAAAAAGAGCAGAATCATACTATTTCAACATTGGTGAGATAAAATGGCCGGACCGCAAAGAAAGCAAAGAAAACCGACTTTTGCAAAACTCAACAGGATGGACTCAAAATCCCTTGGGGATCTAAGAAGTGAAGAAGAGCAAAGCCATGCAAGCAACAAAATACACTATTATTCTTCAAAAAAGAAAGTCATTCTTTTGCCCGGCACTGTGCTGGACATGAGCAAGCAGAACGAAACCAAAGAAAAACAAAACGAAACTAAATTAAAACAAGGCGAAACTAAAACCAAACAGCACGAAAAAAAAGAGAAATAAATTGGTGAAAGCACTTTACGTGCCTTCTTTCCAATTCTCCAAATATTCTTTCTGTTCAGGCGTAAGAGTGTCAATTTTGATTCCTAACGCGCTCAACTGGAGCTTTGCAATATTGTCATCAACTTCTTTTGGAAGGGTAACAACGCCTTTCAATTTGCCCTTGTTCTTTACGCAGTACTCTACTGCAAGCGCCTGTCCGCAAAAGCTTGTTGACATTACTTCGCTTGGGTGCCCTTCTGCTGCCGCGAGGTTTACCAATCTTCCTTCTCCGCAAAGATAAATCTTTTTTGAACCAAAAACAAATTCGTCCAAAAATGGCCTTATTCTCTTTACACTCTTTGCCTGTTTTTTTAGGCCCGCAACATCTATCTCAATATCAAAGTGGCCTGAGTTGCACATCGTTGCGCCTTCTTTCATTTCTTTCATGTGCTCAATTCTGATTACGTGCTTGTTCCCAGTCACAGTACAAAAGATGTCCCCTAACTTGCATGCTTCTTCCATTTTCATTACCCTAAACCCGTCATACTTTGCTTGAAGCGCCTTGAATGAATCAATTTCTGTGACAATTACATTCGCTCCGAGTCCTTTTGCTCGCATTGCAACGCCTTTTCCGCAGCTGCCATATCCAAGTACAACAAAAGTTTTTCCTGCAATTAAGATATTTGTCGCCCTTATTATTCCATCAAGAGTTGATTGGCCCGTCCCGTAATAATTATCCAGTAAGTGTTTTGTATCGTTGTCATTCACCGCAATTACAGGGTATTTGAGAGCGTTGTTCTTCTCCATCGCCTTAAGTCGGATTACCCCAGTAGTTGTTTCTTCGCAGCCACCTATTATTTTTGGTATAAGCTGTTTGTAATTAGTGTGAATCTCAGTAACAAGATCGCATCCATCGTCAATTGTTACATGCGGATTAAATTCTATTACTTTTTTTAGGTACTTGTAATAATCCTCTTTTGTTTCGCCCTTGTATGCGTATACTTCAACGCCTTCTTTTGCAAGAGCTGCTGCAACATCATCCTGTGTGCTTAATGGATTGCACCCAGTAATTGCCACTTCTGCTCCGCCGGCAATAAGTGTTCTAACTAGAACTGCTGTTTCCTTTGTAACGTGTAAAGCTAACCCTACTTTGATTCCTTTCAAGGGTTTTTCACTCGCGAATCTTTTCTTGACTTCAAGAAGCGCACCCATCTGCGACTCGGCGTACGCGATATTCATCTTCCCCTGTTCTGCCAAATTAATGTCTTTTACTTCGTATTTCATCTTATAGCCCCCAGAAATAACAGCCTGATTTTCTACCAAAACAAATCCGAATAGATTTTAAAACGCACTTAATCGACTAAATTTAGAACTTTGAGATTTCCTTAATGGCCTTAACTCTCTCTTTGACCTCTTTTTTAGTCACTTCAGCCAGCCTATAAAACGAATGAGATTCTGCATTAAATGAAGCCACTGCACTTGAGACAACAATTGCTTTTCGCATATTTTTCTCCGAAAAATCCTTTGTTTTTGACAAGTACCCCAAGAGTGCGCCCGCAAAAGAATCTCCACACCCTGTAGGATCAACTACGTTTTCAAGTGGAAACCCAGGGCAGGAAAAATTCCCATTTTTAGAAAACATTACGCAGCCGTGTTCGCCTTTCTTTATTATCGCATAATCTGAGTTTAGTTTTAATATTTCTTTAGCAGCAACCATCAAATTTGTAGTTTTGAATAATTGCCTTGCTTCGCCGTCATTAAATAACGCAATATCTGTCGCATTAACAACATCTAAAACTTGCTTTGGAAAATTAGTTATGTAGTATTCTATCGAATCGGTAACAGAAAGCATTGGTTTTTTCTTGAAAGATTTTAAGAGCTGGAGCTGTTTGTCAGGAAACCAATTGCCAAGCGAAATAAATTCAGCGCTTAAAAGATTTTCCGGCAAGATTGGCAAAAGATCAGCGAAAGCATTCGCTTCAAACGAATCAGTGTGCGCAGTGTTAATGTCAAAATCATAATGGGCCTTCCAGCGCATATTCGGCTTGTCGCTGTACTGTAGCGCAGACAAATCAATTCCCTTTTTTTCAAGAACTTTTAGCTTCTCTTTAGGAAAATCCTTTCCCACAATGCTAAGCACTGCGGGCTTTGCAAAAATTGCACATGCGATTGAAGAGAATGTTGCTGAACCGCCAATTTCATTCTCCACCGAACCAAAAGGAGTCTTAACTGAATCAAGTCCTATCGAACCAGCAATGATAACATTTGCTTTTGCCATGTTGAAATAGAATAGATAAAAGTTAATAAATGCGAGTCAAGCTAGCCAAAAACGAGTTTTTTTTAAAAATGAATAATTGGTATTTACTAAAAAAATAATAATACCCCGAGGAGGGATTCTAACGCCGCAACCCCTTTACAAAAGATGTTGCATCCCCAAAAACAAATAATACCCCGACCGGGATTCGGACCCGGGTTACAAGCTTGAAAGGCTCATGTGCTTGACCGCTGCACTATCGGGGCGAAGGTATTATGCTATGGTTTAACCAAATTTCTCTGCTTTGCAAAGGAATTTTGACAAAGGGCATTTTTGAGCGCTTAAAGCTAAGCTTTCGATAATGCACCAGTGCTCTAAAGAAAAATGGTCGAGAAATGCTTTATAAAGGTATTCCTCCAATTTTTTTGTTATTGGTGAAACAATATGGCTGATATACCGGAAGCAATAGCAAGAAATTTCACAAACGTTTATGTTTGCCAGAAATGCAATGCTACTAACAGATCAGGATCAGGCAAACCTGCACAATGCAGAAAGTGCAGTTCCTTGAAACTAAGACTAAAGAAGAAAAAGAGAAAAGCAGCAGCTGCAGCATAATGCTCTGTTAACCGCTTTTTTAGAACAATTTCTAGATGGTCCTCAATTGAGGATTTTTTTATTACCCCATCTGGCTTCGCCAGAGGCGCACACAAAGATTATAATATAGTAAAAACATATTCTCCCTATGAAGGCCAAGCCAAAACTTGATATCAAAGCCCTCTTTGAATTAATGCGACCGACTAATTGCTTGATGGCAGGACTTGCAGCAGCATTAGGTTATGCTCTCGCTGGCGGAATAGTTCTTGTTCCGGCAGTGCTCGCTTTCTTTGCAGTATTTTTTATTTGTGGCGCGGGCGAAGCGATTAATGACGCATTTGATGCACACATTGACGAAAAGAACAAAAAGAAAAAACCAATTACACTTGGAAAGGTAACTTCACACCAAGCGCTATATTTCTCGCTTATACTCTTCTGCCTCGGAGTGGCAATGGCATCGATGATTGGATTCAATCCGTTTGTGATAGCAGTAATATTCTCAACACTCCTTGTGCTTTACTCTTCAGTGCTCAGAAAAGCAAAATACATAGGAAACATAGTTGTTGCCGGAGGAACCGCATTCACTTTAATCTTTGGAGCAATATCGGCAGGAAACGTTTCCTTACTAATACAAGCCTTTGCAGTAAGCGCATTTTTGGCAAACATGAGCAGGGAACTTGCAAAAGACTTTGAAGACATGAAAACAGACAAGGGCTTTAAGAAAAGCATGCCGATGCTTTCAAGAAAAGTTACAAAAATTGCAATAATAGCATATTACATTCTCGCAGCATCAATAGGAGTGCTTTGCTATTTCGCGTTCAACCTGAGCTGGTTCTATCTTGCAATGATGCTCGCAGCCTTGGCTGTGTTTGCTTACTCTTCAAAGAAACTCCTCGACGGAAATTTCAAAAAAAGCCAGAGCTTCTCAAAGAAAGGAATGCTGCTAAGCATATTGGCTTTCGCTTCGGCTCTAATAAAATGATTTTTATAAATTTGACAGGTGGAAATGATGAAAATTGAAGATATCGCATACAATGCCCAACCAAAAGAGGTTCTAGAAATCCAAAAAGAACTTATTGCGCTTTATTACAGGGAACTTTTTGAAAAAGAGATTTACCTGGAGCAGATGAGAAAGCTTGAAGGGGATATTGTCGAGATACTAAAGAGAATAGAACTTCAAGAAGAAAAGCATGCTGAATTATTGATGATCCTATTAAGCAAAGCGAACGTAGAAGTTCCAAAGTATATTCCGAAAGTCCCCTTGTCGAAGATAAATGCCCCAATCGCGGTTGCTGTTGAGTACGACGTGGAGCAGGAAGAAATAAGCTCTGAAAAATACCTTGAAATAATTGAGAAAGCGAGCCCGAATTTAAAGCAGTTCTTAAAATATATTCTTTATGAGGAATACGCTCACATAAAAATACTCCAAGAATACCTTGGAGAAAGCGTGATGAAAAAATAGGATTATCTGGTTTGGTTTAGTTCAAGCTCTTCAACCATTTTTTTGTACTTGGTTTCATCAAGAGTAACATCATATGCTTTGAGGGCAGTAATCATTTTTTCCTGTTCTTGCGCAGTAAAATAATTCATCACAGGGATGAAAAACTCCTTGTCTTCTTTTGCGATGTGTTTAGGGTATAGATTAACTATTTCTGTAAGTGCATTTATAGCCAAGTCAACAGCCGCCTTATCGCCAGCAACATATTTTTGGTTGGCATCAATTAGCACGCCAACATCCTTTCTTGCAAGCAAATGTTCCGCTATCAATTGTCCCAGAATTATTGTATGCACAGAACTAATATTTTTCTCAGAAAGCGCCTTGAATAAAATCGCCTCTTCTTCCCCATGATGATGTTTCTCAGTATAGTTCCTCATAAAGTCAGCGCCTAAAGAGATAAGATCGGGCTTCATCAGTCTTGTCGCTTTCATTGATTCAAGTTCCCTTGCAAGAATTCTTATCATTCGTTCGATGAGTCTATGCTCAACCATCAAAAATGCTATTGGCATCATTGTAATTGCCTCTTTGCAAATTCAGAAGCCTTGGCATACATCCCGTCAACTTCACCAACATAAAGCTTGAAAAAATCTTTTGTCACTCCGCAATTCGGGCACACCCAATTATCAGGAAGATCATCAAATTTTGTTCCAGGCGCATAGCCGTGTTCAGGGTCCCCCTTGGCTTCATCATAGATATAATCGCAAACCAAGCATTTGTAAAGAGCCATAAAATCACTTCAACAATTAGGTTTTCCGACTTAATATTAGTTTTGGAAAGGCGATAAACTTATCCAAACCAGGCGCCAAGACTCTTTTGCTTTTCGGATTCCTCTTTCTTCTTCAAAAATGCCCCAATCGTGCTTTCCACCCTATCAAGCGAGAAGTCATGTTTCTCAACTAAGAACTTAATTATTTTTTCCTTATCAGGACTCTTAAGCTCAAGGTCGCTCTCAGGAACTTCAATACTTACTGGGTTTGTAAAAAGTTCTTCAACATCACGATAATCAAAATCGGGCTCATGCTTTGTTTCTTTTATTATTTCTTCAAAGCTGTTGTGCTGTTGAACAAGTTTTAGCGCAGTCTTTGGCCCTATTCTAGGAAATTTCTCATTAAAATCAGTGCCGACCAAAATACCAAGCCAAATAAGTTTCTTTCGGTCTATGCCCAGCTTTGCAAATACTTTTTCTGATTGAATATACTCCGGTTTTACATCAACATAAAAATTCTTTCCAGCAACTTTTCTTTTTCCAGTGATTCCAATGTTCCTGAATAAATTATTCGCTCCAAATAAAAGACAATCAAAGTCCTGGCTCACTGCGCCAAATATTTGCCCTTTGTTTGACATAACACTTGCCTGCGCTTCCCCCTCTTGAGGGGCTTCAATAACAGGAACACCCATGCACCTTAGCAAGTCTTTTGCTTCTCCAACCATATCCGGAGTAAGTCTTAATGCGCGCGAACCAAATTTCTGCGCATCAGCAAGGTTTCCTTCTTTTAGCGCAGTGCTTGATTTTGCCTCGGCATCCGTTCTTACTTCCCTTCTTTTCTTTAGAGTCTCACTCTTCAGCGTTGATGGCTTTCCGTCAAAAACATAAATTGGTTTTATTCCTTTCTCGAGAAGATTAAGAGTTCGGTAATAAAGGCCCGTCAGATGCGAAGTGACATTCCCGTGTGAATCAGCTAAGGGCATTCCGTCAGGACCTCTGATTGAAGCGAGGAACTGGTAGAGCATATTATAGGAATCAATCCCCACTTTCTTTCCCGCAAGGAATTCAAGAGATATTTCTTCCTTGTCCACAAGCTCTGAAAGGTTTACGCCCATTATTTCACCATTTTCTAATTACACAAAGTATCTAGAAAAATGTAGTTAAACCTTGAGGTTACCACAAAAGCATGGTGATGTAAGGTATTAGATTTAGGAGCATCGCAGCAATAAATGTCCACAAGAACAGGCGCCCTATAAAAGTGGCTGTTTCACCATCATTCTTGAACTTCATGAACCCAAAGTAGGGCAAGAACATTATTTTCGCCATGTACCCGCCGTCAAGAGGCCAAGAGGGAACAAAATTAAATGTTCCTGCGGCGAAACTTAGAAGTATTAAGAATATAATGATTGAATTGAACGAACTTAATATTATCTGCCAAAGAGTGATATCCATTGGCGGCTCGTAACCGGTGCTTATCGCCGCGAACTCAACCCCAATTCTTTTCACATTCAGATCCTTAAAGTGAACCGGATCAACATCAACGGCAACTTCTTTTCCTTCTCTTAAAACAACAAAGCTCATTGTTCCGTTCGCATCCAAGAATGCCCTATTGAGCACAGCTACGCCATTGATATCAACGCCATTTAATGAAACTACCTTGTCTTTCGCAAAGAATCTTCCAAATGCAGGAGCGTTATAATCAAGTCCGCAAAGAGAAACAGTATCCTGAACCGATTTTATCTCAACCCCATCATACATCTTATTGAATTCAGAATCGAAAGAAGGGGCAAGAGGAGTAATTGCCAGATAAAATCCTTGGAGCAATATCAGGCCGACAATTATTGTGAAAACGTTTGATGACGGACCAGCACTTAAGGCAAGAACAATTTTTCTTTTAGGAAGTTTCCAAAATGTTTTGTCATCCTGCTCAACAAATGCGCCAACAGGAATTAGTCCTGCTAAAAGAAGCCCCACTGATTTTATTTTTCCTTTGTAATATGCCATCATCACTCCGTGACTTGTCTCATGAATTATCAAAACAAGCGCAAGAGAAATCCACGCAATTGCTGGAATCATCATCCCAAGACCCGGAATAGGAACCCCAGGTATTACCGGAGCCACAGAAGGACATATCTGGCTTTGAGTAAAAAGACTCAATATAGAAAGGAACGCATAGCCGACAATTAACGCAAGACTCATTCCACCAAAACCCATTATCACAAACCCAATTCCGCTTATTAAAAAAAGTGGAGCAAGGGCAGGGATTGAGAAAAGTATTTGCAAAACAAAATAATAAAATGCTCCAAGAACTATTGCGGAAAAAACAAGGCAAGCGATTCTCTTCAGTCCCCCCATGGGTCTCGCATACCAATAATCAACGCCCACAAGTCCAAAACCCGACAAGAGCCCAAGGATGCTCATCTTTTCCATCCACTTTCCGTGATGACTTGCGGCAATTATTATGTCAACAAATTTCTTTGTCCGAAGCATGGTGAACAAGTACGGAATTCCAAAAGGGGACCCTTTGCCCGAGAGTAGATATATTGAATTTGGGATAAGGATTATTGCTCCTATTATGAATTCGAGCCAGAAGTTGAATGAAAACCCGGCTACAGAAAGTTCCCAAAACGAAAGTACTGCAAGCAAAGCTCCCGCTATAAGAGAAAGTTTAGGATTCAACCTTGGCCCGCTGTAGTGCTCTGGACCGTGCTGAATATCTTTCTTTGAATATAAGGGTTTTGAAGGCGATTTCTTTTTCTGAGGCATGAGAAAATAACTTCCTTAAAGTATATAAAGTATGTGAATTAACAGTTCACTCAATTATCTTTTCTTTTATTGCTTGCCCAAAATGCCTTCCGGCTTCGCCCGTCTTGACAAGCACCTTGTCCCCTTTTTTAAGATCAGCCACTGAGATTGATTTTCCGTTCGCAGTGATTACTCTTATTGTTTCGGCGTTTTGAAGAATCACAGAACCTTGTTCTTTCCCAACCTTTGCTTCAATGAGAACAAGCGGACGATTCTCTATCTTGTTTCTCCCGACAATAACTTTTTTCGTTTCGCCTTTGTAATTCACCGAAAGCGCTTCATCGCCGGATTTTAACTCCAAAAGATATTTTGTATTTTCATTCGGCAAAAGAACATAGGAGTGCACTGAACCTGCATTCACCCTAAATGGACGAGTCGCGCAGTATTCTACTTCCATGGATTCTGATTGAACAAGGAATAACATTTTTGGAGAGTTGCCTATTAGCATCCCTTCTCCAAGCCCCATGATGTTGCAGGTATCTACGCACGCTCTTTCTCCGGAGCCGAGTATTTTTACATTTATTATTTCCGCTTCAACTAGATTAACTTTCGAATCCTGCTTTTGCATTTCTTTCACCGCATCAACAATATTTTGCCTATTTTTTGGTTTTATTACTACTCCTTTTACTCCTTTCTCAAGAACTGAAAGCATCGTGAGAATTTCGCCCACAGTGCAGGAAACATATACTGAGTTTGATTTTGAAACAAGGTTTTCGAGAGGGATTATTTTCCAGTCGCTCGCGTGAACTATCACTGCGCTTTTTTTCGAAAGCGCTAGCGCCTTATTCTCATCCTCTTTTGATTTAATATCCTGTTCAAAAATATCTTTTCCAAGAACTATATCCCCGTCAAGCGCAATTGTTTCTATCCTTCCAAGCCTATGCGCCTGTTCAGAACATTTTTCAGGAATGATTATCTTTTTCACTCCCGATTCAATTGCAGAGGTTACCATCTCTTTGTCAAACGGCCTTATGTCAATTATCAGTTCTTTTTCTTCAGTCATTTCATACACCTTTGCCCGCAAATATTTATATTCCTGTTCAATGCGCACTTTTTTGAACAGGAATTTTTTGTGCCAAAAGCTCATCTTTTAGTCCAACTTCTTTCATCGCTTTTTCCGCAGAGTAACCTTTGTGTATCACAAGCGAAGCCGCGTTGATAATTTTTTTTGGCTCCTTGTGCTGGAAAGCGTTTCTCCCCATAGCAACACCTGCCGCACCCGCATCCATTGCATCTCTTATCATTTGAAGAACTTCCCTATCAGTTCCTTTGCATCCGCCTGCAATGACAACTGGAACAGGGCATCCTTTCACAACTTCTGCAAAAGATTCTTTGGACCCAGTGTAATTTGTTTTCACAATATCTGCACCAAGCTCAGCTCCAATTCTAGCAGCAATTTTTACTACTTCAACATCTTTTTCGTTCTTCACTTTTTCTCCTCTCGGGTACATCATCATCAAAAGAGGCATCCCGAGCCTATTGCAATCCCTCACAACTTCTCCAGCTTCAACCATCATTCTTGATGTATCTTCTGCGCCGACATTGATGTGAATTGATATCGCATCAGCCCCAAGAGCAACCGCTTCCTCAACAGAGGTTACAATTACTTTGTTTAATGGATCCGGACTAAGCGAGGTTCCTGCGCTAAGGTGAACGATTAGTCCCACATCGCTTCCTCCCCCGCGAAAACCTTTGTCTACTAATCCTTTGTGCATTAGTATCGCGTTCGCCCCAGATTCAGCGATTGTTGAAACGGTTTCTTTTACATCAATCAACCCCTCAATTGGACCATCTGAGATTCCATGGTCGATTGGAACGATCAATATCTTTCCGCTTTTCCTATCGCTAATTCTTTGCAATCTTATTTTTTTCCCTATCATAAAACCACCCTATATTTTTGTCTTATTTTTGGATCTTTGGTGGACCAAAAAGCCGTGAGCCAAATTCAACTTAATTAAAAGTGTAGAATGCGACCCCCGACTAGATAGTCCGGAGTCTATTCATAAAAATAGAAATAACCAAAGAAAGAGTTAGAATTCACAGATGCTGTAATAGCGCTGCTTGAAACCAACCCATTCATTACTAAAAGAACTATTTTGTTATTTATAAACTCTGACCGGATAAGGGTGTGACAAAATGCACACTAGGCATACTTTGCATGAGAGTGATGAAAAAAAGAAAGATGCCGCTCTTCGCGGCATCAGTAATTAGTTTGTGTTATTTGACTTTACCTTATGAAGTCTAGGTCAAGATCTCTGTCTCTTCTTGAGTGTCCTGATTCTTTTGCTGCAGGCTGTGAGCTCTTGATGTAAGGGCTGTGCACTCCAGTGAAGATGCAGATTACTTCAATCTTGTTTTCGAATGTTGGGTCAACTCTTGCTCCCCATATTACAACAGCTTTAGGATCTATTCTGTCTGTTAGCATTTCACCAACAGCGTTAGCTTCTCCCAAAGTCAAGTCAGGTCCGCCTGTGATGTGTATTAAGCATCCTGTAGCTCCTGAGATGTCTATGTCTAAGAGTGCGTTCTTTAGAGTGTCTTCAACAACTTCGTTAACCTTGTCAACGCTTTTGCTTTCTCCAACAGCGATTACTGAGAGACCTTTGTTTGACATTATTGATCTAACATCTGCGTAATCCAAGTTGATCAATGAAGGCTGTGTTATTGTTTCAGTTATTCCTCTAACTGTTCTTGCTATTACTTCATCAGCAACTTTGAATGCGTCTTGTATTGGCAAATTAGGTACTAATTCTACCAATCTGTTGTTGTCGATTACTACAACAGTGTCGCAGACTTTCTGCAAGGATTCGATTCCTTCTTCAGCTTTAATTAGTCTTGCTTTTTCAAGAGCGAATGGGTAAGTTACCATTGCGATTACTATTGCGCCTTGATCTTTTGCTATTCCAGCTATTATTGGTGCGGATCCTGTTCCTGTTCCTCCACCCATTCCAGCCGATATAAACAACATGTCTACTCCGGAGAGTATTTCTTCTAAAGCGTTTCTTGAAACTTCAGCAGCTTTGGCACCAACTTCTGGGTATCCGCCTGCTCCTAAACCTCTAGTAACACTTTTTCCGATTAAAACCTTTGTTATCTCATCGTTAACAATAGCTAAGTGCTGCTTGTCTGTGTTTACAGCTACAAGTTGTGCTCCTGCTATTCCCATGGCTGCTAGTCTATTAACAGCGTTGCATCCTGCTCCGCCTGCTCCAACAACCATAATTTTTGGAGATCCAAATTCTTCTAATCTATCGTCTGCTGGAGCTCTTGCGCCCTTAGCAGTTGCGTCTTCTATCATTGACTTCACAACAATCACCCCTGCCCGCTCACCGCGATGCAGAATTTTAATTACACCTATTGCGCCATACCTTGCTTATAAAGGCATACGTTTATGTAGAGGTTAATTAACACTCCATACGGCAAAAAAGCCCTTATTTAGCGTTTTCGCGATATGTAGAAATAGAGCAAGATGCTGTTTTAATGGGTTTAAAGCCAAAACAGACAACATTTAGACAATCGTGGAACTTCAAAACGACCATTGTTGTAGCGAAAAGTGTTAATATTGCCCCATTACAATAATTAAGCATTTTTATAACCATTAAACCAAAACAAAACCTCAAATAAGCTTAAAGCACCTAAAATGCGTTATGTAGAGAGGCAAATTGTCCAAAATGTGCTAAAAACCCTATAATACCCCATAGCTCGAATTTGAGGCATTACAATACCAATTATTCATAACGCAAAGTTATAAACTCTGTGTACTCCAACAGAAAAATTACACCAAAAGCCAGGGTTATGTTTAAGTAGTAGTGGCGATTGACGTAGTTACATAACAAATAATGTGTTTTAAGATATTTTTTCCAATTATCTTTGAATAATCAGTCCGCCAATATAATCTTGTTCAAAAACTTTTTTCGACTTATAATAGATTTTTTCATTACCAACAAATGAATTGATCTTACCTTTCACAGAGTTGACATATTCAAAATCGCCTTTTTTTAGTTTCTTTGGCCCCCTAAATGGCGCGCTAACCTTGACAAGTTTTAAGGCCTCTTTGAGGAATCCAAATGTCTGTTTTGCAAAAAGCTCATTACAATGGAAACGCTTATCCATGCCCCCACTATAAGCCATCACCCAGATAGGGTTACCTTTGAAATAGGCGACCTCCTGACCGGGGGCAAAGTAGAAGCCAGAGTAACTATCCCTATAACTTAGATCTCCTTCAGAAAACACCAGCTCGTCGAAGCCAGGCCTTTGAGGAATTATTTTATCAGAGTTATGGCTGGCATAAGTGTTAACCTTTGCCTTTACCAAAAACCTTGCAAGTTCTTTTAGGCTAACACTTGCCCGCATCTAGCATCCCTCTCTTGCATTCAGTACTCTTCGCACTTGAGTTGGGAATACCCCGCTTCGTGGCTGCATGCAGGACACTTTCCAGGAGGAGTGTTTCCTGTATGTTCGTACCCGCACTTTCTACAAACCCACTTTACCGGCTTTGCTTTCTTTAATATTGATTTGTCCTGAAGAACTTTCAAAAGCTTTGAGTATCTTTCTTCGTGGTGCGCTTCGGCAACTGCTATTGCTTTTAG
>JBBSVX010000053.1:0-6634 GCA_038046585.1 archaeon | reverse complement strand
AATCTTGACAAGGAATGTCCTGAAGTTGAAGGGTCAAATTTTTGCGGGCAGTGTTCCTACGCAGATATTTCAAACAGATATGCTTTCATTCACACAAACCGCGGGGAGTGCCGCTACTGCGAGAATGGGACAACCTGTAATGGTGGAGATCCGTGCGGAGAAATCTATTGTACTGGGGGGGTATCAACAAACGACAACCCACGTTACTATGCTAGTTGTTCTCAGTGCGCAAATAACTTAATTTACAATTACAACGGCTACAGCTATGACTGGTGCAATTATTACTACAATAAGTGCGTTGCCGCAAATTGCGGAAAAATATATGACAACTGCAGATAGTCGCCGGACGAGTTTAAGTCAATTATTTTTAGGTTTTTAGAAAGCCTCTTTTTTGGCGTGGGAGGCTTCTGAAAAGCTTTTTATTCCCCAAAATCCTTGGTTATAGCGATATTCCATGGTCATGGACAAGCAAGGCTACGTAATAGACTCGATTAGAAAGCTCCTTATGCTTAACGCAACGGATGATGAGATTCTTCAAAGTCTTTACGATGTGGGAATAACAAGGGAAGATGCTCAAGGGTTTCTTAGTTCTGCAAAAAATGTTCCTGGTGCTAAAACTTCGCAATCGCCCCAAGCAGTAATGCAAAGATCGTCCGGACAAGCTCCGACAATTCAGCAATTGCAATCTCAATCTCAATCACAACCCGTTCAGCCTCAGCCGCAAACTGCTCCTCTTAGGCCCCAGTCGAAACTTTCCTCCGAAGAAGGTTCTATGGATTTGAATATGGGGGATCAGATTGTCAAACAATTAGGGCTTGAAGAAGATAAATCAAAACAGCCTCAAAGACAGCAGGCGAGTAATTTTAATATTCCATCAAAGCCCCTGTCGCAATCCCAGCCTTTAGCGCAGTCTCAGCCGCAAGCACAAATCTCCCCGCAGGCTCCGCCTCAAATTCAAATCAAAACTTCTCCTCAAGCACCTAGCGCACAGAAACCAAAATCTATTGATCAGGAATTAATGGAAGAAGCCGACAGCATAGCATCACAAGACTTTGATGAAGCTGAGGGCGCAGAAGAGATTAAAGGCGAAGAAGAAGCTGCACCAATGAAAGCGCAGCAAGCCCCGACAATAAAATCTTCCTCTTCTGCAGCATCGCAGCCTCAAGTTCAAGTTCAATCTCAAAAACCAGTTCAAGCAAAGCCCGAGCCAAAACCAGTTCCTCAGCCGGTGCAATACAAATCTACAGTCATCCCGACTTTCCAGCCTTCTTTTTCACAAGAGCCAATTGTTGAAAGACCTACCGGCAAACAGCTAGCCGAGACTCAACAGGGGGATTTTGAAGAACTTTGGAAAAAAGGAATAGTTGTTGCAGTGAATGCAAAACTTAGTGAAATGAAAAGAATAAAGGAAGACATCGACGAAACTCTGGCAGAAAAAATAAGTGAATCCATGTCAAAAGAAAGAAAACAATTCAAGATACTCCTTGAATCTCAGAAGGATCTGATTAATTCAAGCAATAGGGAAGCGCTTGAGCAGAAGCAACGCGAAATGGATTTCATTATTGATTCAAAGATTGCGGAGCTAAAGCAATACAACAAGCAGATAACTGACAATTTGGCTCTCATGAGCAAGGCAAAACAGGATCAAGCCGCCGCAATGCAGCAGCTTTCCTCTTCTCTTGACGATGCAAGAAAACTAAAAGGCCAATTGATAATCGAGATGAATTCAGAGCTAATCAAAAGCAAATCCGGTGCGCAGGCATTTATCGACCAGGCAAATGCTCATTTAAGCGAAATAGACGGAAGAGTAAACAAGACCCTCGAACTTGAAAAGAATATTACTGAAGGAATGATGCAGGAGCTTGAGCAAAAAATAGAGACAATCACCATCCAGCGTGCTGACGAATTGATTGCCGATCTTGAAGTTGAAGTGAATCGCCTTAAAGCGATAGAGAAGAAAATTTCTCCAGAATCGCTTGACCAAAAAATAAAGGTCCTTGACGAATTTAAGAGGCAGTTTTTGACAAGCATGCAGGAGAATCTCTCGCAGATAAATGCGGCAATACAGGAGCTCAACGAAAAGAACGTCTTGGCAGAGCAACAGCTAAAGGAAAAGACTCTTGCAATAGATGCGAAGCTTGAAGAGCTCACAATGTTTGAAAAAGGATTCTCGCAGAAAATGGAATCGATTTTGAACAAAGAATGATTATGTCCTAATCCGACTTGATTCACTTGCGCAGTCTTCGCTTTAGCCTTGCGTTTAATTGATGCTCTTTTGCATAATCTTTGTATTGGTTTCTCTCAGTACGCCACATTCTCGGACGCACCTGGTGATATGCGTTTCTCAGCTCTAAAATGATTTTTTCTCTTGTGTTCAAAAAATCGTAGAGTCTAGGGTTTCCCTTTCTTTCATAAGGTATTGTTCTTTTTACTCTCCTCGTTGAAGGATCAAATTCTTTTAGCGTAAAGTGGTCGGTAAAATCAACGACATAAGTTTTTCCCTTGATTCCTAGGATGACATCAAAATGCTGTCTCCAAAGTCCTTTCGTGTATACTATTATGTTCGGCGAAAATCCGGCTTCTTTCAGCCTATCGGCGGCTACGATTGTGGTTTCGTGGCACCTGTGGGATATCGGGAATTCTTTTGCATTCTCGAGTTCAGAAAGCCTTCTTCCTCTTATGTGCCCCCTTATGTTGAAACTGAATTCAAACTCTTTTGCGATTTTGTCGAGTATTTCGTTCGCCTTTTCAAGCTGATCCATAATATCCCTTTGTCTGCGCGCAGGTCTTGCTCTTGTCCGCCTTAGATACTTTATTTTCAGAACTTTTTATTCCTTTCGAATTCTTTTGTATTTTCAAAATCTTAATCATCTCGCATGCCTTGCAGAGTTCCTTTTCAGTTGGTTCGCCGCACTTTTTGCATTTCTTAAGCGCGAGTTTCATTTTTGGTTTTTCATTTTCTTTTGGTGCAACAAAAGGGAGTAGCTCTTCGTCAAATCTCAGGATGGAATACATTGTTCCTGGAAATCTGTTCTCAAAGTTGTTGAGCATCTCGCGATACTCGTTGCGCTTCGCGCTCCAAGAATACGGGCAGCATTCCTGTGAATAATGATTTAAATTTTTATAGGCGCAATACGCTATGATTTCCTTTTCAGGGGTTTCATAAAGCGGCTTTATTCTTTTCACAAATCCTGCATGATCGACCATTCCGGCTCCCGCCGCAGCACCCATCCTTCTCATTCTTTCAAAATCATTGTTGAAAACATTCATCACAAAACTTTGTACCTCGTCATCAAGATTATGCCCGGTGGCAAGTTTATTTGCCTTGAAGACTTTTGCATATTTGTTCATAATATTTCTTCTTAGTGTTCCGCAAAAAGCGCAAGTACCGCCAAGCTTTGGATTATTTTTTAGTATCGACATTATCTTGTCGTTTGTGATTCCAAATTCTTTTGCAAAGCTGATTATTGTGTATTTCACATTCGCTTTTTTGCAGTTATCTATTGCTGCTTTGATTGCATTCTCCCTATACCCCTTTACTCCTTCATCGATTATTAGCGCTTCAAGATGGTTGCTTTTCGAGTAGAATTTTGAAAGCAAATGCAAAAGGGTTACGGAATCCTTTCCTCCACTGAGCGCGATGAGTATTTTTTCGCCACTTCTAAATAATTTATATTTTCTGATAGTTTTTTTGAACCTGTTTTCAAAAAATTGGGTGAAATGGTTTTCGCAAAAGTGGTGCGGTCCGTAAGACAGAGTAATGCTCGCATTTTTCGGGCACTTGTCGCACTTTTGCCCCTGTGCAGGTTTTATTGTTTCTTTAGCGTTAGAACCCATCAAAGTCACATTTATATAGAGCAGAGGAAGAGTTATTTTAGTGATGGTATGGCTGGACAAATGAAAAGACCTTTAATGCGGGGGCCTCCTCAGAGAAAGATGCTCTTCGGCAGAAATGATATGGGGCGAAACGGCTTAATTAACCAGATTATTAAACACCGGATAGAAGTTGGACTCAAGACGGCTGCTGAAAAAGCAGAAAAATCTGATCAGAGTTGGTGGTACAAAAGGCTTGTTTCAAAGCCAAGTAACGCTCCTCAAAAAGGCCAAATAATGCCTCAGAACGCCAAAGGCCGAAGATAGCTAAAAGGTGCCTTTATAAATCTTTTTTCGGCAATTTTCTGTTATTGGTGAGTCAGTACTAAACTTGGTGATTAACTTTGGGTGCAGCAAAATACATTTTGAAAACTTTCCAGAATCAGTGGAAAGGCATTAAGGACGAAAATTACGATTATGCTTCGATGATGAGGCAGCGCTCGATGGAATACCGTCAGGAAGGTTCCGCGGTAATAAAGCTTGAGCATCCGACAAACCCTGTTTCGGCACGTCAAGTTGGATATAAAGCAAAGCAAGGAATTTTTGTTGCAAGAGTTAGAGTAAGAAAAGGAACAGGAACTCATCACAGACCAAAGAACAAAAGAAGACCTAAGAGACAAGGACAGGCAAAACTCTCAAGAAGAATTAGCACTTACGCAATGGCTGAACAGAAAGCCTCAAGACACTTCGATAACGCAGAAGCGCTTGGCGCATACAAGATTGCAGAAGACGGAAAATGGCACTACTACGAAGTTGTTCTCGCAGACAGAACTGCTTCAACAATCACTTCAGATAAAGAGCTAGGATTCCTCGCTCACGGACAACAGGGAAGAGCTGAAAGAGGAAAGACGGCTTTCGGAAGAGCAAACAAGCTCGAGAATATGAGAAACAAGAGAAAGCACGATTACAAGAAATCGCTTGATCATAAATTTGGCTGAAGCAGTTAGTTTATTTTAATGGACATAGTTTATGCCCAGCCGCTCAAAGAGCTGCTGCAAGTAAGTACTTACTTTAAGGAAAAAACTCTTTTACTCGTTAGTGGGGATATTCAATATCAAAAAGCCAAGCAATCGGACATGAATCCGTGCCTAGTTTTATCAGAAAAAGATGATCTTAACAATACAAAAGGAAAAATGACTGCGGTAGTCGGCGGCTCGATCAAATCAAATGAATTTGCCGTTAAGATCAAGGCAGATTTTCTCCTCCAGCCTTCAAACACAAAACAATTCTTTGATTTGGGGCTTGCACAAAAACTTACTGACAATAATACTACTGTCGTACTCATGTTTGAGGAACTTTTGGAAGCAAATTCATTTGAAAGACACGCTATTTGGAAAAATTTTATCGAAATAGTAGCTTATTGCAAAAAGAAAAAAACAAGATTTATAGTTGCTTCGGGCTGTAAGGATCCTCTTCATTTGAGGCCAAGAAAAGTAAGGGAATCGCTCGCTGTGATGCTTGGGCTTGAACAGAATTTGGCGCAGAAATATCTTGAAGATTTGGACAATTTGAAATGATCAACATCAAAAAGGAAAGTTATTTTTATGAACATTGAAAAGAAAAAGAAAGCTACAATCCCTCTTTCGCAAAGGGAAAGAAAGCGTTACATTTTGCTTGAAGTGCTAAATGCAGATATCGCGGAGAAAGATTTTTATTTTGGTTTTTGGATAGAGCTTCTTTCGTTCTTCGGTTCAAAGGGCCTAGCTGAAATAAACCCCCGAATTGTTGCTTACAAGGAAAATAAGGCGATAATTAAGTGCAGGCGCGGAAAAGAAACAGATCTCATAGCAGGTACGGCTTTTATTACAAAGATAAGGAACAAAAAAATTATAATAAATCCGGTAATCAGTTCAGGCACCATTAGGACAATTAAAGAAGTTGCTAAGGTATTTACGGGGAAGGCTAAAGACGGGCTCCCAGAAGAGAAAAAGGCACCTGAAACGAAAGAATCGCCCAAAAAGTAATGCTCTAAAAAACGCCCCGAGTATGTTTAAAAAGCTTGCGAGAAGCATATGTATTTGTCGAAGATGAGCGAAGAAAGGAATATTTCTTTATTTTTAGAGTGATATGATGTACCCAGTTGGACAATCAAAAGTTCCGGCATATGACAAGGCCGCCACCATGTTTTCCCCTGACGGAAGACTTTACCAGGTAGAATACGCCTCAAAAATAGTAGAACAGGGCACAACCGGGGTAGGAATAGTTTTCAAGGACGGAGTAATACTTGCAGCGGATAAAAACATACAGGGAAAAATGGTAATTCCTTCTTCGATCGAAAAAATATTTAAAATTGACAACAACATAGCTGTTGTTTCAGCAGGACTTGTTGGAGACGCAAGAAGATTAGTTGGAATAGCAAGAAGACAAGCGCAAGACAACAGAATGGTTTACGGCGAAAAGATACAAGTTGAAGTAATGGCAAAAGAAATCGCAGAAACAAAGCAGGCTTTCACTCAATACGGCGGACTAAGACCATTTGGAGTAGCATTTATCATAGGCGGATTTGACGAAAAAGGCCCAAAGCTTTTCGAGACAGAACCAAGCGGAGCACTTGCAGAATACAAGGCTGTTGCAGTTGGAAGAAACAAGGAAAAAGCGATGGAAATTTTCGAAAAAGAATACAAAGAAGGATTGCCAATAGAAAAAGCAATGGCTTTAGCTTATAAGGCGCTAGAAAAAGCGATGCCAGAAAAAGAAAAAATATCCCTTAACAGGGCTGAATTTGCTATTATTGATAAGAAGGGTTTCAGGCTTCTTTCAG
>JBBSVX010000052.1:0-6230 GCA_038046585.1 archaeon | reverse complement strand
TTGAAAATCAGCGCGACATGATTTGGTGGCAAAGGGCGGTAAAAGAAGGCTACTACGAGTACCCTAGAAAAGTATCCCTTAAGGATCTTTCAAAGAAAATAGGAGTTCCATTTAGCACACTCAAAGACCATTTAAGAAGAACGGAACTCAAATTAATGAAAGAAACAGCGAAAAAATATGCAAATCCGCTATATAGCGGAACATTATTAAATGAGGAAACTAAGAATAGTTAATAAGTGAAGCCCTATGGTGAGCGAAATGAAGGACAAGTGGGAAGAACTCATTCGAAGCGACATGCTACCCCATAATATCTCAATAGCGATGATGTCAATCCCCTTCTCAAACAAAATGATAGGCGGGCCAAGATATGAAAAGCTGCACGTTTACATCAAGGACGGAATAGGATACTACTACGAGAATTTTTCAGATCACCAACTGGTGGGCGAACACTGCATCAGACACTACTCAAACTCAAAAAATCTTTTAAAATTCTACAAGAACTGGGTGAAGAAAAGAATAGAACTCAACACCCTTTGCGACAAAATAGAAACCAAAGACCTCAAAAAATCGAGCGAAAAGGAAATCACAACGCTAATAAAAAGTCTTTTTGAGAAAGGAACAGAATGGCACGGCGGAGTGTACAATGTGGACGCAGTGGATGTGGTGCTAAACCCTCTCATCGAAAACGTCATCAGGCAAAAATACCCTTCATTAAAAAAGAGCGAAATTTCTGAGATCTACAACAAAATAACTTTCCCTACAGAACTCACCTACATGACACGACAAAGAATAGAGCAACTTGAGATATTCAAAGCAATGCACGAAAAGAAGGACTGTAAAACAAAAATCAGGAAATTCATTAATGAATTCTACTGGAAAGACTACGCTCTTGCAAAATCAAGCAAATACACCGAAGAGAGCCTGAAAACAGATTTCAAGTCAACAACAAAAGAATCCGTGCACCAAGAGCTTTCGGCAATGAATGCAAGGATTGCTGCAAATCTAGAGGAAAAGAAGAGATTAATGAAAGAGATCACAAAAAGCTTCCCTGCAATGAAAAACTATTCAGAAATATTCGAAAGATACGCCCAACTCCACGATTTTAGAAAAGAAGGGCAAGTAAAATATTTCCAGAACATGACAAGACTCTACGACGAAGTTGCAAAAAGAAAGAAAATAGATCAAAAATTATTATACTGTCTTTGGCCAAACGAACTGCTCAATGCAATTGAATCGGACACCAAAATAGATTCTGCAAAACTAAAGAAAAGAAACTCTGGAGTGCTTTTCACATTCACTGCCGACTACAAACTGGAAGAAACTTACGGCGAAGATGCAATACTAAAAAGAAACGAAATAATTGGAAGATCAGGTGAAAAGATAACGGAGCTCTCAGGAATCGGAGCATCTCAGGGAAGAATAGTTGGAAGAGCGCGCCTCTCGCTCAGCGCAAAAGAAGCAATTGAAAAAATCCAGGAAGGAGAAATACTTGTAACAGGAATGACAATGCCTGAATTCGTTCCTGCAATGAAAAAGGCCGCCGCAGTAATAACAGATGAGGGCGGGTTAACATGCCACGCAGCAATAATTTGCAGAGAACTTGGCATACCATGCATTGTTGGAACAGAGATGGCTACAAGATCAATCAAAAATGGTGACTTTTTGGAAGTAAACGCGAATCATGGAGTGGTAAAAATTATCAGCGAGAAAGAACACGAAGCCCTCCTTAACACATTCAAGACAACTGAAAAGAAACCAAAAAAAGAGGAAACCAAATCAGAACAAATCAAAACAAGCTCTTCAACAAAACTTCTCACATGGTTCAAGGAACTTGGAAAGCACGACGCAAACATAGCCGGCGGAAAAGGAGCATCACTTGGAGAAATGACGAGCGCAGGAATCCCAGTACCAAACGGGTTTGTTGTTACTGCTAATGCATTTGAAAGGTTCCTCGAAGAAACTGATCTTGATGTGGAGCTTGATGCGATACTAAAGAAAGTAAATATACAAGAGATGCAAAGCATCGAGAACGCTTCTGAAGAAATACAGGCACTCATAATGGAAAAGGACGTGCCAAAAGATCTCGGAATAGAGATTGAGAGAGATTTCAAAACGCTTGACTCGGAGTTTGTCGCAGTAAGATCATCCGCAACCGCAGAAGACTCCTCAGCCGCCGCATGGGCGGGACAACTTGATTCGTTCCTCAACACCACAAAGAAAACATTACTTTTGAATGTAAAAAAATGCTGGGCATCGCTCTTTACCCCAAGGGCAATATTTTACAGGTTCGAGAAAGGACTGCACACACAAAAAATCAGCGTTGCTGTTGTTATTCAAAAAATGGTTCAAAGCGAAATATCAGGAATCGCTTTTTCGGTTCACCCTGTAACACAAGATAGAAATCAACTGATAATTGAAGCAGGATTCGGACTAGGCGAAGCGATTGTATCAGGACAAATCACCCCTGATTCTTACGTTGCCACCAAAAACCCGAGATTAATACTTGACAAAAACATCTCAAACCAAGAAAGAGGATTATTCAAGATACCGACAGGCGGAAGCGAATGGAAGAGTACAACCGAGAGAGGAAACGAACAGAAACTCACCGACAAACAAATACTTGAACTTTCAGAAATAGTCCTCAGGATAGAGAATCATTATCACTTCCCTTGCGACATAGAATGGGCTTTTGAAAAAGGAAAATTCTACATAGTTCAATCAAGACCAATCACCACCCTCACGGACAAGACTGGCGACAGCGAGATGCCAACCGCCACCGAAGAAAAAAAAAAGAACGAAGAAAAAGGAATAATCGTTGACAAGAAGAATAATATACTACTCAAAGAAGGAAAGCCGGATCTTTCAAAACACAAACTCTCAAAAATAATCAGGAGAACCAATTCGCCGCTCTTCAATTCATTCATGAGAGTTGGAGCAACTATCCCTAATCCAGAACTAGAATTCGACAGCAGGATGCTAATACACATCGTGCTTGACCACGACATATACTACAGCGAGCAGGAGTTTGAGGACCTGAAGAAAAGAATGACAGAGAAAGCAAAGAAAGATGACGCTTTTCTTGACAGATACTTGAAAAAATCGCTCAGCGATTCGCTTGAACTTATAGAATGGGCAAAACAGCAGAACGATTCGAAGAACCTACTTAAGACCTACAACGAGTTCACAGACAAAGCGCTTAAAGTCATGAGCCACCTTTGGCCATGCCTTGGACCTGAAGAATGGATACTTGCAGAAATAGAAAAATCGCTCGCGAAGAAAATTGATCCGAAGAAAGATTTCAACGAATACAAGAGAGTTCTCACACTGCTTACAGCATCCACCGAGATCTCAGAGATTACTCTTAGAAAAATGGGAATGCTTGAAGGAAAGAATATTCAAGAAGTGCAGGAAAAGTACGCATGGATTTTAGACCAGGGACTCTACTTTGATTACGAAACTCTTGACGCTTTCAAGAAGGAGCTTGCGCAGACACAAGATCCAAAGACAGAGCTTGCAAGGATAATAAACGAACAAAAACAGCTCATTAGCGACAGAGAAAAAGCAATCAAGAAATTCGGGCTTGACAAGAAGACACTCGCACTTTGCGAACTCGCACAAAGACTCCCCCACATAAGGCTGATTCGAAGAGATTGCCTGATTAAGGCCGCCTACTACATGAAGGATTTTTTCAAAAGAATGCAAAAAGAACTCTCGCTCAGCAAGATAAGCCACGCATATTATTGGGAGTTAAGGGATTTGCTTGAAGGAAAAGATGTTGATCTTGCGAAGATTGAAGAGAGAAAAGAAACTTACAGCTTCATAGTGAACGACAACTCATTCTACGAATATGACAAGGAAACAGGAATCGCAATAAAGAAAGAAATCGAATCCACGCTTGATCTTAGCGGAGAGATAAAAGGACAGACAGCATGTATCGGAAAAGTGACAGGCACGGCAAGAGTTCTTTTCTCTTCAAAAGAAATAGGGCGCGTAGCAAAAGGCGAGATACTTGTTACATCAATGACAATGCCTGATTTTGTACCTGCAATGGAACGCGCAGCAGCAATAGTTACCGATGAAGGTGGACTATCGTGCCACGCTGCAATTGTTGCTAGAGAAATGAAGAAGCCTTGCGTTATTGGGACAAAAACTGCGACAAAGAAAATCAAGGACGGCGACGTGATAGAAGTAAATGCCACTGACGGAATTGTAAGAATCATTTCAAGCAGCGCAGGAAACGACAAGAAGGATGATATAGATTGGGCAAAGGACTTCTTGAAGAACTCCTCATTCGACCTCAAAGAAGCAAAGTGCTCGCTCCTTGTAGGAGACATTCTTTTCAAAGAATATGCGAAGAAGAACTGTTTTGGCGAAAGCTACTCCCCGCTATTCATACCCTACGCAAATATGGTACTAGCGCAGGTGATACCTGAAGAAAGGATGAAGAACCTTGAAAGGAAGAGCTGGGAAGTGTTCGCAAATGAAAGAAAGCGCTTTGAAAAAGCGATATATGAAGCTAATGCGATACAGGAGGATATTGATTCAATCGCGCTTGATCCTGAGAAACTCTCAAGGCTTTCCGACAAGAAACTTTTAGATTATTTTTCAGAACTTGAAGACAGGATAAGGAAATGGTGGAAATACGGATCAGTAGGCGAAGAGAAAGGCCTGATAGTTGAGGAAAGAATAGTTCCATCGCTGATGAAGAACCACTCGCTCTCGCCGGATGAGGCGCGCGAGTATGTGATGACGTTTACAATGCCCGAAGAACAATCAATCTTCAGCAAGGAAAGGGATGCATTCCTAGATTTATGCATAGATCAATGCAAAAGAAAATCTAACCGCAAAAAGATTGAAGATTACTCAAAGAAATATTTTTACTCGAGAAGCGACTTCTACGAAGGAAAAACACTTGATAAAGAAGGGCTTGGAAAAATAATCACTGCGCACTGTAAATCAACCCCTCTTGAGAAAATAAAGGAAGAGAAAAAACACATTGCACAAAACTATGAAAAACTCTTGGATGACAAGAAGAAGGTTGGAAAAAAACTCACGCTCTTGGCTGGAGAAGAAAGAGACCTAGAATACTTCTCAGCACTGCAGGTATGGCTTGATGAAAGGAAACTCTCGATGCTAAAGCACTTTTATTATGTATTCAAACTCGCAGAAGAAGTGTCGAAAAGAAAGAAAATAGGGTACGAAACCATCTCGCTGATGAGCACAGGCGAAGTGAAAGAAATCATTGCGGGAAAGAAGCTTGATCTTGAAAAGATAAGAACACGAGAGAACGGCACATTTGCAATTTATCGTGAGAACGAAGAAGCCTTGTTCTTTTCAGGCAGCGAAGCGCAAGAGTTAAGGCAGCTTGTTTATGGCTCGGGCGACACAACAGGAACCCTGACTGGAACTGTAGCGAGCAAAGGAAAGCAATCCGAGAAAATAATTACAGGAAAAATTAGAGTAATATTCGACCCGTCAAAGGACACCCTCAAAGAGGGCGAAATACTCGTAACATCCATGACCCGACCAGAGTTTGTACCCATAATGAAGAAAGCACTCGCAATCATTACGGACGAAGGCGGGATAGCATGCCACGCAGCAATCGTTTCACGCGAACTTGGGATACCCTGTATCATTGGAACAAAAAATGCCACAAAAATGCTCAAAGACGGAGACAAAGTGGAAGTCAATTCGAACGCAGGAACAGTAAAGATAATATCTAGCAATAACGCAAAACAGATGGTTATCGAAGGAATAAATGCGCTCAAATGGGAAAAGTGGCTCGAGAGACCCTTCTTTGCATTTACACTTTCACTCTCAGAGGACTCATTTAGTCTTGAAAATACAAGACGCCTCGGAATGAAAGGAATAGCGCTTGATGCGATGCTTTTCCAGAAAGGCTCATGGTACTTCAACCAGGAAGTATTTGACAGAATGGATGAGGAGATTGAAAAGTATCTTGACAAAAACAAAATGCAAGGCATCACAGGAACTCTGAAAGAATTCAAAATGAAGAGCGAAAAGACTATAACAGAACTCCCAAAGAAAAACATCACAATTGAAAGTAAGTTCGAAGAAGTGTTTAACATACTCTCAACGGCAATGGCTTTTGTGTGGCTCGCACATGGAATCGAGTCTTACTACAACAAAAGGCTCAAAGAAGAAGTTCCCAAGTACGTGAAGAATGATGTAGACAAGTTCATAGGAGATGCGAGCTTTCCGAAAAAGAA
>JBBSVX010000051.1:0-3823 GCA_038046585.1 archaeon | reverse complement strand
TGAAAAAATGGTGAAGCTTGGAATAGACCGAATATTTGAAGTAACCGGAGAATTTAGTATTGTAGCGATGATTGATGCGGAAAGCCTCAGCCAGCTCAATGAAAAAGTCGAACAAATCAGGTCAATTGAAGGAATAACCCAGACAGAAACTTATCCTGTGCTAAAAGAACTTTAATTATTAAGAGTAATACAAAGTATTACGAATAACGTATTTTGAATACGTATTTAATAATACAAATAGGGTAATATTTCATATAACGCAAGAAGGTGGATTTGTGCAAATAGCTATCGTCGGATATGGAAAAATGGGAAAAGCTGCCGAAGCTGCAGCAAAACTGCGCGGGCACAGCGTCACAATAATCGACCCAATAGAAGAAAAAGCTGATTTTAAGGAAATAAATCAGACAAGCCTTGCGAAAGCAGATGTGTGCATTGATTTTACAACGCCAACTGTGGCCATTGAAAACGCAAAGAAGATTGCAGCCCTAGGAAAAAACATTGTCATGGGCACCACAGGATGGTATGAGCGAATGGAAGAAATGAAATCAGCCACAAACAAAATTGGATTCATTTGGAGCGGGAACTATAGCGTAGGAATGAATGTTTTCTTCGAAGCGGTGAAAGCGACCTCAAAAATAATGAACAATTTGCCAGAATATGATGCAGCCGTATGCGAAACTCACCACAACCAAAAAAAAGATTCCCCTGGCGGAAGCGCGCAGATAATTGCGAACATCATAATTCAAAATATGGCTCGAAAGAAAAAAATTCAGCCCGACAGGATAGAAGGAAAACCAAATCCTGAAGAATTGCATGTTGCAAGCATCAGATGCGGATCAATTCCTGGAACGCACGTCGCAATATTTGACTGCCCCGCCGACACCATAGAACTAAAGCACATCGCAAGAGGAAGAGAAGGATTTGCTGTTGGAGCAGTAATGGCCGCAGAATTCATCAACGGCAAGAAGGGATTTTTTGGAATGGATGATTTCATGAGAACAATAATATCAAGGTGAGAAAAAAACAAACAAATGAAAAGATAACAAGAGGTGGATTAAATGGATGCAAAAACAAATTGGGCAAAAAAGTTTGCAGGTACAACAACCGCAATAGTGACTCCGTTTGAATCTGACGGGAAAGTGGATTATAAGGCCCTCAAAAATCTGATTGAATATAATATTTCCGGCGGCGTTAGCGGCATCGTTGTTATGGGCACCACCGGCGAAAGCCCGACGCTAGATCATGAAGAGCACCAAAAAGTAATAAAGTTTGTAATTGATGAAGTAAAAAAAAGAGTGAATGTAATTGCAGGAACAGGAAGCAACGCCACAAGCGAAGCGATAAAGCTTACAGAATTTGCAAAAAAAGCCGGAGCCGATGCGGCATTACTAATGAATCCCTATTACAACACACCTACACAACAGGGACAATACTTGCACTTCAAAGCAGTTGCCGACTCCACAAAAATACCAATCCTGATCTACAACATACAGGGAAGAACAGGAGTAAATTTAGAAACCCCCACCCTTTTGAGGCTGATTAACGACTGCGAAAATATTGTGGGCGTAAAGGAAGCATCAGGAAACATCGAACAAATAAAAAGCGTCATTGAAGTCGCACCCGAAAATTTCTGCGTTCTTAGCGGAGATGACAAACTGACGCTTGATGTGATTAAAGCCGGGGGAGATGGAATCATAAGTGTCGCAAGTAACATTGTCCCCGACCGCATAAGCAAAATGACAAAAGCGGCTCTCGAAGGAAAAATAAAGGAAGCTGAAGAAATGAACAAAGAACTAATTCCACTATACGGCGCATGCTTCTATGAAACAAATCCACTCCCGATAAAATTCATGCTCGCCCAAAAAGGGATGTGCAAAGAGATTTACCGATTGCCAATGTGCGAAATGATGCCGGAGAGTAAAAAACGCGTGCTTGAAGTCATGAAACAAACAAAGCTTCTTTGAATAATCTTCGCTGCGAGCACAATTTGAATTATAATATGTTACTAAGACAATAGGAGTGATAAAAATGGCAAAAACAAACGAAAATTATGATAAGCTCGCAGCAGGATATCTTTTCCCTGAAATAGCGAAAAGAACAAAAGAATTTGTAGCAAAAAATCCAGGCGTACAAGTAATGAGACTTGGAATAGGAAACACCACTGAACCACTAGAAAAGACAGCGATTGAAGGACTCCACCTCGGCGTGGAAAAGCTCGCAAAAGTTGACACTTACACAGGATACGGAGACGAACAGGGAGACACAAGACTTAGAGAAGCGATAGCCAAATACTACTCAAAGAGAGGAGTAAGCATTGATCCATTAGAAGTTTTTGTTAGCGACGGAGCAAAACCTGATTCAGCAAACATACAATCAATCTTTTCAGAAAATAACATAGTTGCGGTACAGGACCCAGCATACCCAGTATATGTGGACAGCAATGTAATAGCAGGAAGAACAGGAGCATTCTCAAACGGAGTCTACGAAAAACTAGTGTATATGCCGTGCAACGAAAATAACTCTTTTTTCCCGGAAATACCAAAACAAAAGGTTGATCTGATTTATCTTTGCAGCCCAAATAATCCAACAGGGGCAGTTGCAACAAAAGAACAACTCAAGAAATTTGTAGAGTATGCAATAAAAAATAAGGCAATTATAATATTTGATTCAGCATATGCAGAATTCACAACGGACCTGGCGCTGCCAAGAAGCATATTTGAAATAGACGGCGCGAAAAAATGCGCGATTGAAATTAACAGTTTTTCAAAAAGCGCAGGATTCACAGGAGTTAGACTTGGCTGGAGTATCGTTCCAAAAGAAATTGAATGCGAAGGCGCACCAGCCGGAAAAATAAACTCGCTTTGGAACAGAAGACAGTGCACAATGTTCAACGGCGCATCAAACATAGTCCAAGAAGGAGGACTTGCAGCGCTTTCGGAAAAAGGGCTCTTAGAAAACAAAAAGATAATTGATTATTACATGGAAAACGCGCGCATAATACTAGAAGGACTCGCAGCGAAAAAGATTAAGTGCTTCGGCGGAACAAACGCACCATTCATATGGATGAAATGCCCCGGCAATTTAAAATCATGGGAATTCTTTGACAAAATGCTTAACGAAGCCAAGGTTGCATGCACGCCAGGATCAGGATTTGGTCCTAGCGGAGAAGGATATGTACGTCTCAGCGCATTTGGCCACCGCGAAAACATAATCAAAGCAGTGGAAAGCATAAAAACAAATTTGAAAATTTAAATAAATAAAACAATAAGGACAAGAGGTGGAATGGATGAATAATGACAATGATTTGTTTTTCACAAAAACGCAGGTTGAGGAAATCATAAAGACTTACCCTACTCCTTTTCACCTTTATGATGAAAAAGGAATAAGGGAAAATGCGAAGAGACTCTACAAGGCATTTTCTTGGTGCAAAGGATACAAAAATTTCTTTGCAGTGAAAGCCTGCCCTAACCCGCACCTCATGAGCATTCTAAAAGAAGAAGGAATGGGCGCTGATTGCAGCTCGCTCCCGGAACTACTGTTAGCAGAAAAAGTCGGCATGGTGGGCGAAAATATAATGTTCACTTCAAACGACACCCCGGCAAGCGAATTTGTAAAGGCCTACGAACTAGGGGCCATAATAAATCTTGATGACATTACCCACATTGATTATTTGGAAAAAGCTATAGGCAAGATCCCTGAACTGATTTGCTGCAGATATAATCCGGGCCCACTAAGAGGCGGAGGAAATGTGATAATCGGAAAACCAGAAGATGCAAAATACGGGTTCACCAAAGCGCAGCTGATAGAAGGATACAAAATGCTT
>JBBSVX010000050.1:0-18126 GCA_038046585.1 archaeon | reverse complement strand
TCCCTTGTACGAATTTCTTCGGTACGCCAGGAATGGCGGCTTACTGGAAGTTTGACGGCAACGGAAATTACAAGTACCAGGATTATTTCTCAAACTTAAGGGCGCTTTCCTCTTATCCAATAGAAAGCGCAGCGGGAGTGAACGGAGAATCGTTGCACTTCGACGGATCGTCGAATTTCCTCATGACCCCCGCAATCAAGACCTCGAACGCATACACGATTCTCGTCTGGGTGAAATCCGACATCCCCCTGCAAGGCATAAACAGGAGACTCTTGGAGAATTACTTACCGAACCAATTCGCCCTGATGACTGACGATGGTGTGGGCAATACTTACTGGGCAGGCTTTTTGGGAGCGCCGAGCTGGGGAAAAATCGCAGGAGGAATTATAAGACCGAACAAGTGGCAGCTTGTAGCGTTCGAGTACGACGGGTCTGCGGGAAGATTATTCGTCGATGGAAAGGAAGTTGGTCGCCAGTACTTCACGGCAGGGACTCCAACATATTATCCGATTTACACGACAACTTATGCTAACAGTACTCCGCCTTACATGTGGACCGGAAACATGGATGAGCTTGCGCTTTTCAACAGAGCTTTAAGTGCAAGTGAGATTGCTGGAATTTACAATAAAGGGCTTGTCGGCAAGGGCCTTTGCGATGCAAGCGTTACAACTGTATGCGGAAATGGAATCGTCGAAACTGAAGAGCAGTGCGATGATGGCGGAACCGTGAATAATGACGGATGTTCTTTAGCTTGCGTAATAGAGCAAATAGTAACAAAAGCTAGCTGTGATGCGAACATCCCTGGAATGGTTGCATATTACACTTTCGACAACTCAAAATATCCCGGAGCCGACGCATATAACGGTCTCGACGGAGACATTTATAATGCGCCTCTGCTAAATAACGGAAAGGTGCGGTCGGGAATATACTTCGATGGAGTGAACGGCTACTTCCAGGCGCCTGACAATTACCTGCTTGACATGAACGAAGGACTCAGTGCCTCTTGGTGGATAAAGTATCCTGCATATCAGGGAAGCGGAACATACTTCTTCACGAAAGGAACTTCAGTGCTTAGAAGCTTCGCATTTTACATTACAAACACTGGCGAAGCGGAGCCGATATACTATGATTCTGCCAACGGAATACATTACATACTGACAAGCGGGCAGAAAATACCCCCCGGAGTGTGGACGCACCTGACCATGGTTGTCGACCCTAATAACCTCATAATGAAATATTATGTAAATGGAACTTCAGTGGCTTCAACTGCGATTCCAAACACTGCGACACAAATAACAAACGGGCCTTTGGAAATAGCGCACGAATCCAGTTACTCTCTCTTTAACGGATCGATTGACGAGTTCGCGCTATGGGGTAGGGCGCTTACGGATGAGGAAGTCCTCCAAATCTACAACAATTCAAGCGACGGCAACAGCTACTGCGGTAAGACAACGCCAGTGTGCGGAAACGGAATAATAGAATCGGGAGAAAAGTGCGATGACGGTGGAACTGCGAGCGGAGACGGATGCTCATCGACATGCCAACCCGAAAAGACCACCCTCAAAAGCGATTGCCTCGCAAGATTAAGTGGAGTTGCCGGTTACTGGTCGTTTGATGACGGAAATGTCACCGACGATTACAATTCGAACAACGCGACTTTGATAAACGGGGGATCGTTTAAGCCTGCAAAGAAAGGATATGGGATGAGGTTCGACTCGAACGGAACCTACGCTGAAATACCTAATGATGCGAGCCTAAATTTTACTGCCCCTGGAATGACAATCAGCGCATGGGTTAAGTTTAATTCCGATAGCCCTGTTACAAGTGCCGCAGTAAGCAAGGTATTCAACGCGGCGGCATGGAATGGATATATTGCAGGAGCCTACAAGAATCAATTGTATTTCATAATAGGGAACGGGTTGTCAAGTGCAACAGCATCGTCCATCCCGATACTTGGAAGAGGCGAATGGATTTATGCAACATATGTTTGGGAGACAAACGGTAACATGAGCCTTTATGCGAATGGACAAAAACTGCCAATTCAAAGTCAGAGTGGACTCCCATACGCCCAGAGCATATCCAATGCTGCGAAGCTTTACTTTGGGAAGAACGGTGGATACGAAGGAGATGTCAGAGCTCTGAACGGAGAAATTGACGAAATGATAATATTCAGAAGACCGCTCGGGCAGACTGAAATCCAGCAACTCTACAACAAAACGGTTAACAACAAAAGTTACTGCGATCTTAATGTGACGCCGACATGCGGAAACGGAATTGTTGAAACCGGCGAAGAGTGCGATGACGGTGGAACAATAAACGGGGACGGATGCTCTTTAGCTTGCGTACTTGAAAAACCTTTTATTCAGGCGGACTGCAACATAAATGCCCCTGGGATGATAGGGTATTGGAGAATGGACAATAACTACATGCTCGGGATGGATTACTACTCAAGCAACAATGGGGTGCTTGTGAATACGACAAAGGTTTTAGGAAAGCTTGGCTCAGCCCTCTACTTCGATGGTGCGACGAGCGACGTGAGACTTAACGCGAATATGCTTGACAGCCTTGGGGCAATCACTGTTACCGCGTGGGTCAAGTCAAATAATCCTCAACCCTCTCAGTCCACCATAGTTGGATTCAGAAGCCAATCAGGCAATAGCACAATGCTCTTAGGAGTAAGTGGAGTAAACCCCACAGGATACACTTTCAGTAATTACAAAAATGGGTCTCAATCATTTGCAATTCAACAGACAAAAATGAATTATGGTCAGTGGGAAATGGTAACCGGCACATGGGACGGAATCACTGGAATGGCAAAAATTTATGTCAATGGCGTTTTGCAAGACACAAATTTTCTTGGCACGTTCAAAGGGATTATGAGTCAGGATGACTTCTTGAGATTTGGCTGGGATGATTACATGAGTTATTGGAGATACTCTGGCGCAATGGACGAGATAGCAATATTCAATCGCGAGCTTTCGCAGAGCGAGATAAGGGATCTTTACAATAAAAACATGGCGGGAAATAGCTACTGTTCGGCAACCCCCCTAGCCGCCTGCGGAAACTCAGTACTTGAAAGCACGGAGCAGTGCGATGACGGTGGAACAATAAATGGGGACGGATGTTCTTCAACATGCGCTGTTGAAAGCAATGTTTCCAAGGCCGCGTGCGATGCGAAGTTCGGGGCGGGCATGATGCGCGATTACTGGACATTTGATAACAACGCATACCCTTTCTATGACGATTACAAGCAATCGCTGAATCTGAACATGAAAGGCACCATCCTCAAGAGGCCTGGAAAGGTCGGAGCGGCAATGGACACAAGAGGGGTTATGCAGGATATTCTTGTTGCCAATGACTCTAGGGCAAGCTACATGTTCCCGAGCGGCGCTGCGTTTTCCTATGGTGCGTGGGTGAAGAGCACTGGAGCGCTCGCAACAAACGGGATAATGACGACAAGACCTTTTTCGCAGGCGGGATACTTGTTCTGGATCTATACAAACAAGATCGGGTGCGTCGGGTACAATACATCATCATCCGCGGCAATATATTCTGACAACACAATTTCGGTGAACGTCTGGTACCATGCGATGTGTGTATATGATGGGACGACGCTCAAGCTTTACGTGAACAGCATCCAGCAGGCCCAGACCGCAGCAATTGTTATTGATAATACGAATATTGGAGAGATGACATTCGGCGACACCTTCACCCCGCTTAATCCGGGTTACAGCTCCCAACTATATGGGACAATAGATGAGGCGGCGCTGTTCGGCAAGGCTCTCAGCGGAGCCGAAATAATCGGGATGTATAATAATGGTCTTGCCGGCAAGGATATATGTCAAAACTGATGCAATAGGGCAAAAAGCACATTTCGGACAGCTTTTTGGGAGCATTTATAAACCTTTTCCTGGAAGTTTTTGTTATATTGAGTACACTGTGCTAAAGAATCTCTGGTGAGTTCTTCGAGCATAAATACCCCAAGAAAAATCTTGGTTTTGGCAAGGTGCCAAAAATAAGTATTTACAATCGGTTGGTTGTCAGTTTTTCTCTCACAAGATGTGAGAATGCTCAATAAAAATTGAAAAAAAATTGTTGTGAAAATATGTCAGAGTTCAACGCACCAAGAAGAGGATCAATGGCCTTCTACCCAAGGGTAAGGACAAAGAAAGAAACTCCTACGATACACGCACACGGCACCGAACCAGGACCATTAAACTTTTTATGCTATAAAGCAGGAATGATACAAATAGCAGGTAAGAACGTTCACAAGGCAAGCCCTACATTTAACCAAGAAGTAGTGCTACCTGCAACTGTTCTAGAATGCCCTCCTTTGAAAATATTCGGGGTAAGAGCATACGAGAAAGACGAAATCGGCGAAAATGTATTAAGCGACGTAATCGCAGAAAATGTTGACAAATTCTTATCAGAAAAAATCACTAACTTCAAAAAGCCTAGCCAAAAACCAAAGAAAGAATCAAAACAAGCAACAAAAGACGATTCATACACTCTTGACGACTTTCAGAAAGAAATGGCTGACATCACAAGATTCACACTTTTAGTTGAAACACAAGCAGCAAAAATAGGCTTCAAGAAAAAGCCCGACCTCACAGAAATATGGCTTGGCGGTACAAAAGAACAACAGTTCGCTTACGCAAAAGAAAAACTCGGAAAAGAAGTTTCAATAGAAGAAGTTTTCAAAGAAGGACAATTCTTAGATGTTAAAGGCGTTACAAAAGGACACGGATTTAGAGGCCCAGTAAAGAGATTCAACATTAGATCACTTAGACCAAAGAACAAGAGAATGAATGTTGTTGGATCAATCGGACCATGGCACCCTCACACAGTAATGTTTACAGTTGGTAGACCAGGACAAATGGGTTACCAGAGCAGAACAGAATTCAACAAAAGACTCATGAAGATTTCAGATGACTTAGTTGCAATAAACCCTAAGAGCGGATTTGCAAACTACGGAAACATAAAAAACAAATACGCAATAATAGTCGGATCATTGCCAGGCCCAGCAAAAAGATGCCTCGCACTAAGAAAGAGCACAAGACCAGAACAAAAAGTTGGCGCTCTACTTGATACTGTAAAGACAATAATAAAGAACTAAATGAAAGGATTTGATGTTTATGAAAGCAAAAGTAATTGGTTTAGACGGAACTATTGGAGAAGCAATCGAACTTCCTAGCGTTTTTGAAACTGAATATAGACCAAAACTAATCCATAGAGCAGTACTTGCAATGCAAAGCGCAAAAAAACAGCCTAAAGGAGCAAACCCAAGAGCTGGAAAAAAGAACACAGCGCTCTACATAGGTTACAGAGGAGCACCAACACACCTTAGAACAATGAACATGGAAGTATCAAGATTACCAAGAATGAGAAACACTGGAACACTTGTTTCAGGAAGAGTTGCAAGCGTTCCACACGCAGTTGGCGGACCTGCTGCACACCCACTTAAAGCTTGGGAAGTAATAGAAGAAAAAATAAACAAGAAAGAAAGAAAGCTCGCACTCAAAAGCGCAATAGCTGCAACAATAGTAAAAAAACTTGTAGAAAGAAGATTCATCTTCAAAAACGATTTGCCAATTGTAGTTGATTCAAAGCTTGAAGGAATAGTAAAGACACAGGAACTTGTTAAGATACTTGAAAAAATCGGCGTTGGCGCTGATGTTACAAACGCAAAATTAAAGATGAGAAAAAGAGCAGGAAAAGGAAAAGCAAGAGGAAGACTCTGGAAAGAAAAGAAAAGCGTGCTCATTGTTTCTTCAAAGAATAGCCCTGTACTCAAAGCCGCAAGAAACTTGCCAGGCGTTGAAGCAGTTACTACAAATTCACTTAACGTTGAACTCCTAGCTCCCGGAGCGGAAGCAGGAAGACTTGTTGTTTGGACAAAAGACGCAATAAATGCGCTTGACAATAAACCCGTAGCACAAGTTGCAAAAAAAGAAGTTGCTACTGCAGCAAAGCCAGCAGAAAAGAAAGTTGTTGCAAAAAAGGCAAAGCAGTAAATAAAATGGTTTGATACTTATGGTAAAATTGAACGAAGCAGAAAAGAAAAGAGCTGAAGTTGAAAAGCAAGTAGAGAAGGAAACTCCTGCTAAGGATAAAGTTGCGCCTAAAGCAGCAGCCGCAGCAAAACCTGCAAGCACAACAATGACACTTGAAGATTTGGGAGTAATACTCCACCCATTAATAACTGAAAAAGCAGTTAACATGATAGAAGCAGAAAACAAGGTTACATTCATCGTAGCAGACACAGCAACAAAAACAACCGTAAAAAACATTGTTCAGAAAGCCTACGGAGTAAAAGTAACAAAAGTAAACATCGTAAGAGACAGAAAAGGAAGAAAAAAAGCGATAGTTAAACTTGACAAAGCAAACAAAGCGCAAGATCTTGCGACAAAAATCGGAGTATTGTAAATTTTTTGGTTGATGTTTTATGGGTAAGCGATTAATTTCACAGAGAAGAGGAAAAGGCTCGCACACATTCAAAGCGAAGCACAACGGACTAACATCCTGCTACGTTGACCACCCAAAGGATGCGCTACTCTACGGAGAAGTAACAAACCTCATAAAAGAAACAGGAAGAAACGCGATAATGGCGGTAATAAAATTCTCTGACGGCAAGACACAAACAGTTGTTGCTCCTGAAGGATTATATTTGGGACAAAGAGTACAGCAAGGAAAAGGCGCAGAAATAAACACAGGAAACGTATCATACGTTAGCGACCTCCCTGAAGGATGCCCTATTTTTAATATTGAAAGAACAGCAGGAGACGGCGGAATGCTCGTAAGATCATCCGGCGGATACGCGCTCTTGATGGCAAAAGACAGCAAGAAAGCAACAATCAAAATGCCATCTTCAAGCATGATAAATTTGCCTTTAGATGTTAGAGCCATGATAGGAAACGTTTCATGCGGAGGAAAACAGGACAAGCCTTTAGTTACCGCAGGAACAAAATTCTACTTAATGAAGTCAAAGAGAAAGATGTATCCAAGAGTAAGAGGAGTAAAGATGAACGCAGTTGACCATCCGTTTGGAGGATCGAGCCACCACCCAGGAAAGTCAAAGAGCACATCAAGAAACGCTCCACCTGGAAGAAAAGTTGGATCCATTGCTTCATCAAGAACCGGAAGGAGAAAGAAGAACTAAAGTTCTTTACCTTTGGCCGAATCTGGTTAAATGGAGCAATTTGAAATTTTTTGAGAGATGATATTTATGGTTGAAAAGGAATTCACATTCAGAGGAAAAAAGTTGGAAGAGCTCAAAGCAATGAGCATTGAGCAGTTTGCAGAACTCTGCAACTCAAGATCCAGAAGAAACCTCCTTAAAGGTGTGGACAAGCAATTCCTCGAAAAATTAGACAAGGCAAGAAACAACCCAAGAGCAAAGCCGGTAAGGACACACAAAAGAGACATGGTGGTAATACCCCAGATGCTCGGAACAAAAATTGCAATTCACAGAGGAAACACTTTCGAATCAATCGATGTTGTTCCCAAAATGCTAGGACATTACGTAGGAGAATTAGTTTTAACAAGAAAAAGATTGACACACGGAAAAGCAGGAATCGGAGCAACAAAGAGCTCAACTGCAGTGACGGCAAGAGGATAAAATTAGGAATAAAGGAAGGATATTTATGGCTAAGAAGAATTATCAAGCGGAAGTTGGAAAGCCAAGCAAGTCTGCAAAGGCTTTGATTACAGACGCAAACATTTCCATAAAGTATGCTACAGAAATAGCTAACCAGATAAAGTCAAGACCGGTAAACCAGGTAATTGATTGGCTCATAAGAATCGAAAGACACGAAGAATACTTGCCTCTTAAGAGATACCACAAGAAAGTAGCTCACAGAAAAGGAGATTCAAGAGAAGGAGTAAAATCAGGAAGATACCCTGAAAAAGCAGTACAGGCATTCATCAACCTCCTAAAGCTTGCAAAAAACAACGCAGACTTCAAGGGACTTGACTCAGAAAAACTTGTAATTATACACGCATTCGTTTCAATGGGCACAGCCAGATACGGCTACCAGTCCAAAGGAAAGATAGCTGGAAAAGCAAGAAGACACAACTCGACACACATAGAAGTAATAGTTCAGGAAGTGAAAGCATGATAGAACGAACATTCATCAAGAAAAACTTGAACAAGCTTGAAATGGAAGATTACCTTTCGGAAAAACTTGACAGAGCAGGATTTAGCAAACTAGAAATAGTAAAGACGCCACTTGTTACAAGAATAGTTTTATACGTTGCAAAGCCCGGAATGGCAATAGGAAAGAGCGGTTCAACTATTAAGCAGCTTACAGAAACAATCGCAACAAAGTACAAGATAGAAAATCCTCAGATAGAAATACAGGAAATTAAAGCTCCTAACCTTGACGCAAAAGTTGCCGCTGAAAAAATGGCCGCAATGATAGAAAGAGGATTCGCTTGGAGAAGCATTGCATTTAGAATAATGAAAGACGCAATAGACGCCGGAGCACAAGGAGTAGAACTTGTAGTAAAAGGAAAGCTCTCAGGAAAAGGCGGAAGAAAAAGAAAGCAAAGAATCGCCCACGGATACATGAAAAAAATGGGAGACCAAGCAAAACTAGTAAGCTTTGCAAAAGCGGCAGCATACCCTAAAGCCGGAGCAATAGGAATAAGACTCAAGATAGTAAGCCCCGATGTAATATTCCCTGATAAAATTGATGTTAGAGAAGTTGTAAAGAAAGTAAAAGCGGCAAAAAAAGAAGCAAAAGAACAACTAGAAAAAGCTGCAGAAAAGAAAGATGCAGAAAAAGAAAACAGCGTTGATATGAAAGCGGTTGTTGAAAAAGTTGTTGAAACAGAAGACGACAAGAAAGCAAAGGACAAACTCCACAGCGCAGTTGAACAAAAGATAAAAGAGGACAAAAAATAAATAGAGGAAGATGGATTTTATGACACTAAAAACAAAAGAACTTGCTGCAATGACAAAAGAAGGGCTCATGCAAAAAGCAATCGAGCTCAAGCAGGATCTTTCAAAAGAAAAAGCTACAGTTGCATCAGGAACAAGAAGCGAAAACCCTGGAAAAATAAGAAAACTCAGAAGAGACATAGCAAGAATACTTACTGCAATAACTGCAAAAAACAAAATCGCTCCTAACGAAGCGAAGGCTGTTAAAATTGAGGCAAAGCCAAAAGCGGAAGCAAAAGCTCCTGCTAAAGCTTCAAAGAAATAAGGAGGATGCGGGGTGCAGGAAATAGACAAGATCAGCGGTCTCCCAAAGGAACTGTTTGACATAAACAATATAGCTAAGGAGCAGCAGAAGATTAAGATTATAATAATAAGAAGAAAATTTTCGAAGATAATTACGATTGTATCCGGAATTGATGACAAAAAAACATTGGAGGAAATAGGAAGAGAAATGAAGCAAAAATTCGCTTGTGGCGGAACAGTGCGCGATGGAATGATAGAACTCCAGGGAAAGCACAAGGACCGAGCGAGAGAATTCCTCATAAAGAAAGGGTACAAGCCGGAAATGATAACAGGTTGATATTTAGAAAAAATAAAGGAAAAATGTGAAGGAGGATTGAATGACACAAAAGCGCTATGAAATCAATGCCAAGAACATATTGGGCCACGAAATGATTGGTCTAAATGTGTTGGTGATTGAATCAAGTGCGCCCGAAAGAAAAGGAATCGAAGGAAAAGTGGTTGATGAGACCGAAAACACCTTCAAGATCCTGACAAAAAACGGGGAAAAAATTGCACCAAAAAAAGAGTGCGTGTTCAAGTTCGATCTCGGAAAGGAAAAAGTTGTTGTAAAAGGAATGGATGTTTTAAAAAAACCGGAAGAAAGAGTTAAGGAGATGAAATGATGGCCGAAAAAGTGAAATCAGCAAAGAAAATTGCTAAGATGGAAGAGAAAGCGTTAGCTATGGCTGTTCCGGCAAGAGAAAAGAACCTCGCGGTAAGAGGAAACATATTTGAAGGAAAAGTAACTTCAGCAAAGGCAAGCAAGACAGTTACAGTTGAAAGAGAACTTGTGCACTACATAGCAAAGTATGAAAGATATTTGAAGGTAAAATCAAAGATAAAAGCGCACAATCCTGAGACAATCAACGCTAAAGAAGGCGACATAGTAAAAGTAGGGGAAACAAGAAGGATATCAAAAACAAAGAACTTTCTTGTACTTGAGATAGTAAAAAAAGCATGATATTAATGAGATTTGAAGGTGAATATGATGAAAGCAATTAGCATCCCAAGCAACCACGCATTAACACTTCACAGCAGAATGCTTTGCGCTGATAATAGCGGAGCAAAAGAAGTTGACATTATATCCGTATTCGGATTCAAATCAAGGAAAAAGCAGTACCCTCACGCAGGAATAGCTTCCTTAGTGAATGTTGTTGTTAAGAAAGGAAAGCCTGAAATGAGAGGCAAGATTGAAAGAGCGGTTGTTATCAGGACAAGACAGGAATTTAGAAGACCGAGCGGAATGAGAGTTAAGTTTGAAGACAACGCAGTTGTTTTAGTTGACGAAGATGGATTGCCTAAGGCATCCGAAATCAAAGGCTGCGTAGCAAAAGAAGTGGCGAAAGATTCCCAAAAATTGCAGGACTCGCACCAGCAGTATTGTAAAGGAATAGGGGAAAATGAGGTTTGATGATTATGGCAGAAAATAAATTCTACAATATGGCATTACACACAAAATCCAAGGCAATCGCAAGCCACCTTGACGAAAAGCTCGCAAAGGAAACTGGCAAAAGATCGCTTCCGATAAGAAAAAATGATGTTGTAAAAGTAATGAGAGGCGGATTTAGAGGAAAAGAAGGAAAAGTTACTCTCGTTGACAGAGTTAGCGGCAAGATCACAGTTGAAAAAGTAATGAGAAAGAAATCAGACGGCGCAGAAATACCCGCACAGATAGATGCATCAAACGTTATGATAATCGACCTTGACAGAACTGACCGAAAAAGGTTAAGTAAGGGCGGAAAAGAAAAGAAGAGTGAGAAAAAATGAGCAAAAAAGGACAAAATAAGAAATCAAAAGCACTAAGCGCACCAAAGACAATGTTTATACAAAGAAAGACAAAGTACTGGGCGATAAGGGCAAAAGCGGGACCGCACAAGAGAGACTCTGCAGTACCTTTAGGAATTGTTATTAGAGATTATTTGGGGCTTGCAAAGAACCTCAAAGAAGCAAAATACATGATGAACAATGATTTGATAAAAGTGAACGGCGTGGCAAGAAGAGACTACCAGTTCCCTGTAGGAATATTTGACACAGTTGATATTGAAGCGCAGAAAGTTCACAACAGAATGGTGCTTGACAATAGAGGAAGACTCGTACTTAAGGCACTAAAGAAAGCAAGCGCTCAAAAGATATGCAAAGTTGCATACAAGCACGTAACTGCAAAAGGAATACAATTGACAACCAATGACGGAAGAATATTTTTGGGAACAAAAGCAAAGGTCGGCGACGGCTTGCTTGTAAAACTCCCTGAAGGAAATGTAGAGAAAGTGCTTCCATTAAAAGAAGGCGCAATGATTTACATCACAAGAGGAGTACACTGCTCAGAAAAAGCAAAAGTGAAAGGATTTGTTGAAGGAACAATGAGCAGAGAAAAACTTGTTAAGTTTGAAAGCAAGGGAAAAGAATACGAGACAATTGCAGAGAGCGCAATGGTAATCGGAGAAGGAAGCGAAGCAATAGAGGACATGAAAGAATAAGTAAAAATGGATATTTGGGTTTTGGAGAAAAAAGGTGGATATTATGAAGCAAGTTTTGATTGACAAAGTTGTTGTCAGCATGGGAGTAGGCACGGACGATGCCACAAGAAAGAAAGCTTCGCAGATAATCCAGCTTGTAACAGGAATGAAACCTGTAGAAACACTTTCAAAATCCAGAATACCTGACTGGGACTTAAGGCCAGGCGTACCAATAGGATACAAAGTTACACTAAGAGGCGAAAAAGCGGCAGAATTCTTGAAAAATGGACTTGACTCAAGAGACAAGAAGATACCTGCAAAAAGCTTTGACAAAGAAGGAAACTTCGCTTTTGGAATAAAAGAGCACATAAACTTGCCAGGAATAAAGTACGATCCAAAAGTTGGAATAATGGGATTTGATGTTTTAGTATCATTAAAGAAAAGAGGATACAGGCTAAAATATAGACAATTAAAGAACGGCGTAGTAGGACGAAAACAGAGAGTTTCAACACAAGAAGCAATTGAATTCGTCAAGGCAATGGGGGTTGAAGTTGCATGAACGCTCCTAAAACAGCAGTAGTGGACAAGATGAAGAAAAGAGATAGAGTCTGCAAGATTTGCGGGACAAGAAAAGGATTCCTACGAAGATACGGACTCAATATTTGCAGAAGATGTTTCAAGGATAACGCAATTCGATTGGGATTTGCGAAGTTTGATTGAAGGTGAAGAAAATGGCATTGATGGACCCTATTGAAAACGCGATGACAATGATAAGAAACGCCGAGGCGGCGTCTAAGAAAGAGCTTACAATAAAGCCAGCTTCAAACTTCCTTGGAGAAGTTCTTAAAATTGCAAAAGACAACGATTATATAGAATCATTCGAAAAGAATGAAAAAGAAAAAGGAATAATGACTTACACTGTAAAACTCAACGGAAAGTTGAACATATGCAGAGCAATTAAGCCAAGATACGCAGTAAGAAAGAATGAATTTGAAAGATACGAGAAGAGATACTTGCCGGCAAGAGATGTCGGATTGATAATTGTATCAACTCCTAGTGGACTAATGACACACACTGAAGCCAAGAAGAAAAATTTGGGCGGAAGACTCATAGCGTTCATGTATTAGTGATATGAAGGAATGATGATTATGGCAGCAAGAGCAGGGAAACCAGAAACAGTAAAGCCGGCAAGAATAATACAGACGCTAGCAATACCTGAAGGGGTAAGTGTAAGCGTGGCGAACGGCAGTACAGTTACACTAAAGTCAAGCAAAGGCACTCTTGAAAGAACATTCAAATCGTTTAGAATAAAACTTGAAGCAAAAGGAAACAATCTTGTTATTGACGGAAGCCCAAACAACAAGGGCACAAGAATAATGGTTGAAACCGTTGCAGCGCACATAAAGAACATGGTTGAAGGATTGCTTTACGGCTACAAGACAGAACTAAAAGTAGTTTACTCCCACTTCCCGATGACAGTTACAGTTGACAAAGGAATCGTATCGGTAAAGAACTTCCTTGGAGAAAAATTCCCGAGAAAAGCGAAGATTGTTGGGACAACAAAAGTTGCAGTCAAGGGACAAGAAGTTACTGTTAGCGGAATAAACAAGGACGATGTCGGCCAAACAGCGGCAAATTTGGAAAAGAAAATAAGAGTAAGAGGAAAAGATATTAGAAGATTTCAGGATGGAGTTTATATTGTGTCCCGCGGAAACATAGATAAGAACGACGGGAAGAAAGTTGAGATTACAAGGGGAAAAGAGGTGCAGTAAAATGGCTGAAGTAAAAAAAGAAGCAAAGAAAGAAGTCAAGGAAAAGGCCACTGCAGAAAAAGCAAAGGCTAAGGACGCAGTAATGAAGACTGAAGCAAAAAAGCCTGAAGTAAAGAAAAAATACATACCTTACGTTAAGAAAGAAAATAAGACAAAAAGTCCTGAAGCAAAGAAAGCTCAAGGCGAATACAAGAAGAAATGGCACCCGGTTTTTAGAGGAAGATTTGGAAAAGCACAGTTTAGAAGAAAGTCCATAGAAAAATGGCAGAAGTGGAGAAAGCCGCACGGAATTGATCTTGATAAGGGGGCAGAACACGGAGCAAGACCTAAGACCGGATATGCAAATGACGCCGAATACAGAGGAATGCACCCTTCAGGATACAGAGAAGTTCTTGTTAACAATGTAAGGGAACTTGACAATGTTGATACTAAGACTCAAGCTGCAAGAATAGGCAGAACAGTTGGAAAAAGAAAAAGAAATGAAATAGTGAAGAAAGCGAATGAAAAAAAGATATGGGTATTAAATTAAAGGAGAAAATTGTTTTTAGGTGAACCGCGATGAATGCAATAAAAGCCAAAGAACTCGCAGCAGTAATACTTAAGTGCGGAGTGAACAGGATCTACATTGATCCGGCAACTCTCACAAGAGTAACTGAGGCAATGACAAAGGACGATTTGAGACAGCTCATCGCAGAAAGAATCATAAAGAAAAGAGCAACAAACGCTCAAAGCAGGGCAAGAATAAACAAAATGAAGGCCCAGAGAAGAAAAGGAAGAAGAAGAGGAAAAGGAAAGAGAACCGGAACAAAGAAATCAAGAACCGAACAGAGAAGCACATGGATTGACAAGGTTCGCGCACAAAGAGCACTCTTAAGAGAATTGAAGAAAACTAATCCTGAAGCAGTAAAAGAAAAAGGGTACTCGCAGACATACAAGAGAATAAAGGGTGGATTCTTCAAAGGAAAGAATTATCTTAGAGAATACATTGAAGGGGGGAAAACACAATGACGCCTGATAAGACATTCGAAGTTAAATTTCGAAGAAGAAGAGAGCAGAAGACTGATTACAGAAAAAGACTTGGGCTAGTTAGATCAAATAAGCCAAGAATTGTTGTTAGAAAGACAAACAAGAGAATAATCGCACAGGCAATAATGTTTGATCCTAAGGGAGACAATACACTTGCAAGCGCAGATTCAAACGAACTTGAAAAGTTTGGATTCTACGGAACAAACAATACTCCTTCAGCATATTTGACAGGATACTTGCTAGGAAAGAAACTTGCTTCAAAATCAAAGGAAGGAATCCTTGACATGGGCAGAAAGAAAGCCTCAAAAGGAAACGTAATATTTGCGGCACTTAAGGGAGTGGCTGATTCAGGGATTGCAATACCCTATTCTGCAGAAGTAGTTCCTTCAGAAGACAGAATAAACGGAAAAGTAATCGATGAATACATAAAAAAGCTTGGCGACAAGGCAAAAATAACATTTTCATATTATGAAAAGAAAGGAATAAAATTAGGCGAGCTTAACAAGGCCTTCGAGAAAGCAAAGGCTGAAATAGCGAAGGTGAAATAAGATGAATCGCGGAATGGCAAATATGAAAGGCGGAAAAAGAGGAAAAAGAACTCCTGAAGACGAAGTTGAAAGACTCGAAAGGGAAATTGTCAGAAGAGAGCAGGAACTTGCAAACTGGGTTCCAAAAACCGACCTTGGAAGAATGGTAAAATCAGGAAAAATAAATTCTATTGACGAAATATTTGACAAAGGCTACACAATCATGGAGCCGGAAATCGTTGACTCGCTTTTAAAACTTGAAGACGAAGTAATTGAAATCGAAAAAACAACAAGAGTTGTACTTTCAGGAAGAAAATTCAGTTACAGAGCTTCGGTTATTGTAGGAAATAAAGATGGTTATATTGGAATAGGTTCGGCAAAAGATGTTGATAGATTCCCTGCAGTAAATAAGGCAAAGAGAGTAGCAAAACTTAATATTAGAAGAATTATCCGAGGATCAGGCTCATGGGAAGAGCAATCAACTGATGACAAGCACTCAATACCTTTCAAGGTTGTTGGACAAGCCGGAAGCGTAAGAGTAACACTAATGCCGGCTCCTAAAGGAACAGGAATAGCTGTTGGAAAAAACATAAGAGGCGTTTTAGTGCTTGCCGGAGTAAGAGACGTTTGGGGAAAAGCAAAAGGCAGAACATCGATAAGACTCAACTTTGTAAAAGCTGCTATTGACGCTCTTGATGAAATATCAAGAATAAAGATGAACAAAGACATGGAGAGAAAATTCGCAAAATAATTTTTAGCGAAAAATAATAAGGATTTTGAGAGGGGTTAATGATGTACGCAATAATAAGAGTAAGAGGAGCAGTAGGAACAAACCCTAATGCAATAAAGACGCTTGAGCTCTTGAACCTCAAGAGAGTAAACAATTTGAGCGTATGGAACGAAACCCCTGACAAATACAAAATGTTCAAAAAAGTAGAAGCCTACTCGACATTCGGAAAAATAGATGACGCAACTTTGAAGGAATTGCTTGAAAAGAAAGGCGAATCGCTCGAAGGGAATTTTGACGCAAAGAAAGCTCTCGCTGATTTGAAAGCTGGGAAAACTCCAAAGCAAGCAAACGTAAGAAATTGTTTTAGATTAAGTCCTCCTAGAAAAGGATACGAAAGAGGCGGAACAAAGAAACTCTACGTTCACGGCGGAGCACTCGGAGAAAGGAACGAAAAGATAAGCGACATCATAAAGAGGATGCTTTAATTAAGTTAAGAAAATGAAAAAAAGGCGAAGGTGAATATTTATGGCAGCTGATAGAAAAAGAAGGAAAAAGAACAAACTCCGCGGACAAAGAACAATGGGCAACGGAGGCACAAAGAACAGAAGAGGTGCCGGATGCAGAGGCGGAAGAGGAGCTTCAGGTGCAAACAAGCACAATTTCCACACTATCGGAAGACTAAAGCCAAGAAAATACCGTTTTAAGGTAATATTCCCTAAGCTTAAAGAAATAAAGCTTGGAGAACTTGACACAATAATTGACTCCTTAGTGACAATGGGAAAAGTAAAGAAAGAAGGCGAAACTTACATAGTTGACAAAAGATCCGGCTTTGGAAAAGTTCTAGCACAAGGGGAAACAAAAAAAGTAATAATACTTAGAGTAAACGCTTCAAAAGACGCAATAAAGAAAATAATTGTTGCGGGCGGAAAATTCGAGTACAAGAAGAAAGACTTCGATGCAGAAGATGTTCAGAAGCAGATCGAAGACGAAGACCTTGAATTCGAAAGCGTAGAAGGAGACAAGGAATAAGTTTTCCTTTGAAGCAGCGAAAGCGAGCCATAACGTAAGTGGCGAAAGTTTTTTCTGCAGAAATGATGATTGGTGATGCGGTTGGGAATAGTTGACACACTTGTTGGGATTTCAGAGTACTTGCCTGAAATAAAAAGGCCGGAAAAAGAACTCTCATTCAAGACAAAGTTGGCTTGGACCGCACTCGCACTAATTATATTTTTCGTAATGGGTAACATAACGCTTGTTGGGATGGACGTAATGTCCGGCAGCGTTCAAAGAATCGTTTTTGCACAGACTATACTTGCAAGCGAAGTAGGAACACTAATCACAGCCGGAATCGGCCCAATCGTGATGGCATCAATCTTCTTGCAGCTCTTTATGGGTGCGCAAATCCTCAAACTCAATGTTTCGGACCCTGAAGGGAGAAAAAAATTCCAATCTTTACAAAAACTTCTAACAATAGTGCTTTGCTTTGTTGAAGGATACATTTACGTTGGTTCAGGACTTCTCACGCCAATTGGCGGAGTTGCATTATTCAATCCATTCCTTTGGGTAGTTGTCGGGCAAATAGCACTAGGTTCGCTTGCACTAATGTACCTTGATGAAATAGTATCAAAGTTCGGAATAGGATCCGGAGTAAGTTTATTCATTGCAGCAGGAGTGAGCGGAGGATTATTCTGGCAAACATTCATGCCACCAATAATGTCTGACCTTAACCCAATGCTTGCACAAGGAGGAATACTCTGGAAAATAATGACAACAGGAGACTTCCTTTACCTAGTTCCTCTCCTTGGAGTAGTAGCAATATTCTTGATAGTTGTATTCGCTGAAGGAATACACGTAAACATTCCTATTACTATGGGTCACGGAGGCCTGGGCGGGAGATACCCGGTAAAATTCTTATACGTAAGCAACATGCCGGTAATACTCGCAATGGCACTATTCATGAACATAAGATTATGGGCGCTGTTCCTTGAAAAAGTTCCAATACTTGGAACACTAATGCAAGGACTCTCATGGGCGGTTAATATTCCAAGCATCGGCGGAATGAGTTTACTCCAAGGGCTATTAGTGCAAGGAATTGATTCGATTACAATTTTAGCAATAGCTCAGGCTATATTGTTCATGATAATACTAATAGCGGCGTGCGTAGTATTCGGATGGTTCTGGGTGCAGATGGGAAACCAAAGCACAGAAGCAGTTGCGGCACAGCTTGAACGTTCCGGCATGCAGATACCTGGATTTAGAAGAGACAAAAGAGTGATAGAAAAAGTCCTTGAAAGATACATTCCTCCAATCACAATCCTTGGATCAATATTTGTTGGACTCTTAGCAGGCGGAGGAGATTTGATTCTTAGCGGAGTCACAAGCGGAACAGGAA
>JBBSVX010000049.1:0-3517 GCA_038046585.1 archaeon | reverse complement strand
CTCACAAAGATAACCGAGTTAAGAAGCAGCTGGCAGAATGCCTCTACGCAAACCGACAAGGTAAACGCTGCGAACGGAATAGAATCTGAACTTTCAAGATTGCTTTTGGTTTTCGAAAATTATCCACAACTTAAGGCAACCCAAGGATACCAGGATCTCATGGTTGAACTTGAAGGAACCGAGAACAGAGTTGCTTTCGCAAGAGGCGAATACAATTTGGCCGTAAAAAGTTATAACACAATGATAAAGTCGCTTCCAAATAATGTTCTTTCAGGAATGTTTGGTTTCTCAGAAAAAGCGTACTTTGAATCGGAAGAAGGGGCGAGCAATGCTCCTGATGTGAACTTCCAGTAAAAGGGAATCTAAATGAAGCAACTAATATGGGTAAGCATAATTTTGCTTATTCTCTTTTTCTTTTCAAGTGTTTTTGCCGTATCGGTAGAAGGACTTGCTCGGCCAGCAAATTATGTTACGGACCAAGCGGGGGTTCTCAGCGAAAGTCAGGAGCTTTTGCTCAATGAAAAACTCAAAGCTATTGAGGATTCTTCAACCGTAGAAATAGCAGTAGTTGCGATAGATTCTACTGACGGCGTGCCAATAGAGATTTATGCGTTTGATATTGGAAACAAGTGGGGGGTTGGGAAGAAAGAAGTCTTCAACGGCGTTGTGATGCTTATAGCAATAAATGATCGTTCATGGTTTATTGCAACCGCAAAAGGAATAGAAGGAACTCTTCCTGATATTGCCGTGAACAGGATTGGGGAAAATGATTTTCCGGATAATTTCAGAGCGGGGGATTATTACTCAGGAATTGATCTTGCGCTAACTGATATGAACAAGTATGTCGCAAAGGACCCGACGATTGTTGCGCAGAACGGGGATTTTGACGATGCGGGTGATTTAGGGATCATTTTGTTTGTGGTGTTTTTGCTCGGCAGCTTATTAGTGATGGCTGCGGTTCCTTTGATATTCTGGGTTATCTCGCTTTGGCTGCTTTTTTCAAAAAAAGGTCTTGGCATTACAGCAGTTGTTGGAATCATTGAACTGCTTTTAATTATAGTTCTTTTCTCGACTTTCGGGCCCCTAATAATAATGATAATTATTTTTATTATATTCCAAAACCTCGGCATTGCCGGAGTAATCCCTCGAGGGAGTAGTTATTCCGGCGGTTACGGGGGGTCATCTTGGGGCGGAGGCCACAGCTTCGGCGGTGGAGGAAGCTTTGGGGGATTTGGAGGCGGCGGAGGATTTAGTGGAGGCGGTGGCGGTGGACATTGGTAATGAAACAAATTTGAATATGGAAGCAAAAGAGGTGGCAAATTTCTTTGGAACTAACCTTTCAGGAGTATATTCTTACGGGACAAGAAACAAGAAATTCTTTGTCGTATTGAAAAAGCTTGACACAAAGTTATTGGATGATGTTAAAGCAAAGCTCAGGCCAAAAAGAAAGCTCACGCTAATTACAGAAAATGAAATCAAGTTGAGCGCAGATTCTTCGCCATATACGCTTTCGCAAGTGAGCATGACAGCACAGCTTTTGAGCGGAACAAATATTCTTGGAAAAGTAAAGATCGATAAGAAGCGTCTTCTAAAGGATGCTGAAAGGGAGCTGATGCTTTCAATGATACAATTCCGCCACGCCTATATTGATGCAGGCCTGCTTGGAAAAAGAAGTCTTTTGTCATTTATTCCTGCCCAGCTTCGAAAAATTGTGCGAGCAATACTCTTTGCAAAAGGGGTAAAAAGCAAAAGTATGGACGAGGACTTAGCTGAGATTGAAAAGATGTATAAAATTGAGCGAAAGATTTCAGGCAACGCACTCGCAAAAATGAAGACAAACGAGAAGCTTTTTGTGCTACAGGAATTTTTGGAAGAATTGTTTGAGAAGATTCAATGAATCTGGTTTGGCGGGCTTGCATTAATTTCTTTTTGTGTTGAATGCGAGCGCCTTCACTTCTTTCTCAAGTTCAGGATCAACTTTTCCGTAAAAAGTGTTTGAGTGGGTGTGCTGTTTTGGATGTTTTAAATTTTCAATCTGCTGCTCCAGCACTTTTAGCCTAAAATCAATCTTTTCCATGTCCACGTCTTCTTTCTGCCTTGCATCTTCAGCAATTTCCATTTTTTTCTTTATAACTTCTGAAAGGGCCTTTTCCATTGTGTTTACTCGGTCATTCATGACCATTAGTTTCCTATTGGTGGCTTCCAAGGATCCCTTTGTAATTGCGTGTCTCTCATCAATTGCATTTATCACTTCAACAACTTCCGGTTCAAGTCCCTGCTTTTCTTCTTTTGGCGTGTAAGAATTACTTTTTGGGACAGCTACTGCGACGAAGATATTCGCCAATACTAGGGCAACTATGAAAACTATTAGGTATACAAAAATCATTGTTTCTCACTAATTGATTCCCTTCCGGCAAGATTTTTAAATCGAGCGTGCTGGGTCAAAAAAGTGCTTCATTTTTAGGGTTTGAAGACGAATTAGCCAAAAAGCGTTTTATATGCTGTTTCTTGCGCTTTCTCTATTTCTTCTAGGCTGGTTTTCTTTAGTTCAGCCACTTTTCTTGCGATATCTGCCACATTCTGGGGCAGTGCTCTTTCGCTATTGAATATTATGGGGGAATCTGTCTCAAACAGCAATTTACACATTTCGCAGCCGGCTACTCTTTGTTGAACTTCAATATTGTAAAGCACGCTCATTCCTACTGAAACAAAGTATCCGAGTTCTGCCGCTCTTTTCATAAGCTTTGGAGAATCAACAAACGAGTGCAGAAGAACTTTTTTTGCTCCTTCGCTTTGAAGCTGGCGAAGAACTTGATCTTGGGCATATCTTGAATGTATTATGAGCGCTTTGCCGCTTCTCTTCGAAAGATCAATAAATCTGGAAAATACTTTTGCCTGCCTTTCTTTTTCTTCAGTTGTTTTTGAAAGTTTGAAGTCTAATCCAACTTCTCCTATTGCAACAACTTCTTCGCGTTTCACTGCGTTTTCAAAAAATTCGAATGCCTTGTCAAGTTCTTCATCGCTTAATTCCAAAACATTGATGGGGTAAAGTCCTATGGCTGCTTTTACAGAGGGAAATTTTTCGGCGATAGAAATGTTTTTTTCGTTAGATTGAAAAGATGTCGAACAAGTAATCATTCCGCAAATGCCGGCGGCTTTCGCGCCTTCAACTATGTCCTTTACAGTAGTGCCTTGCATTGGGTCGACCATGTCAAGGTGGCAATGAAAATCGTAAAGCGTCATGAGTTAATATGGCGCTTTTAGAATATAAGAATTTGCTTTCATATGTTTGGCGCGCCTAAAAAGAGACTGGCGCGCCTACAAATAGATTGGCGCGCCCAAAAAGGGATTGGTGTGCTAAAAAAAGGGGGTATTTGGATTTTATAGATCCAAATACTTCTTTAGGCTTGGCAGCATGCATTCAGAGAAATTTTTTGTAACGTCTCCATTGAATTCTTCATAAGCCATTTTTACTCTAAACTTTCCGTTAGGCTGCTTCATAAATGCCATCTGAAGT
>JBBSVX010000048.1:0-6368 GCA_038046585.1 archaeon | reverse complement strand
GGTTTCAGGCTTCTTTCAGATCAGGAAGAGAAGCAGTTCTTTAAATAGTTTTTTAGAAGCCAAAACTTTTTCTTAAGTGCGCATGAAGTGCGCGAAAATCTAAAAGATAGTGCGCTTAAAAATTTGTAATTGCGATTAAAAAGATGGTTTTATGGTGAAAATGGAGGGTGCTGTAATTGCGCGCCTTGAAAAGTTTGCACACAAGTTCGAACTTTTAGTCGATCCGGATCTTGCGCTTGAATTAAAGCACGGCAAATCAATACCGATTGATTCTCTTGTCGCAATTGACAGAGTGTTTAAGGACGCAAAAGCAGGTGACGAGCAAAGCCCTGAGACTTTGGAAAAAGTTTTTCACACAACTGATTTTGCAACGATTGCTCCCATAATAATCAAGGAAGGGGAAGTTCATCTTACAACAGACCAAAGAAGAGCGCTTCTTGAAAAGAAAAGAAAAGAAATTGTTTATTTCATTTCAAGAAACTGCATAAATCCTCAGACAAAGACCCCTCACCCTGTGACAAGAATCGAACTCTCAATGGATCAGGCAAAGATACACATTGACGCATTCAAAAGCGTTGAAGAACAAGTCCAGGAAGTTGTTGTTGCAATAAGAAGAATAATTCCTATTTCGATGGACAAGGTTCATTTCGCAATCAAAGTTCCAACATCATACGCTGGCAAATGCGCTTCGATAATTCACAAGTTTGAACTAAAAAAAGAAGAGTGGCTTAACGACGGGTCGCTTGTTGCTGAATTTGTTCTTCCTGCAGGATCAAAACAGGATTTGCTTAACGAATTAAACTCTGCCACTCATGGGGACATAGTAGTAAAGATTATTGAATGATTTTTTGGTGAATTAAATGGAAGAAACAAAGATGTCAAACATTGCAATCGGCTCAATCATAGTGGGCCTTCTAATTGGAATATTGATTGTAGTGCTTGGGCTCAATTTCTTTGGGGTAATTGACATTGAAGGACTTCCAAAAGCGAACTCGACAAGCCACGTGCTTATCATAGGCGAGCCTTCGGTTGAAGAAAAAGTAATTCTTGACAATCTGAGCTATAATTTCACTTACAATCAGAGATCAGCCGCTTCTTTTGGGAGTACAGCTTCCGAAGAATTAATGCAATATGACATAGTTCTTTTGGACCAGTCCTCGCTTGCTGATAAATCGGTGACAGCTGCATTTTCGACAGGATTAACAAATTACGTGAAAAAAGGCGGAAAAGTAATTGTAGTGAAAAATTCAGGCGTATATTTTGACATGGGTTTAGGAAACACTTCTTCCGACGTAGTCGGATGGGAAGCATCGTTTGGCGAAATAATGCCTGTTGAATGCATTCTTGGCAGCGACACCGAACCGGTTTGCGCTGAAGGAAAAGAAATCAACGTAGTTGCAAGGATACGAAGCAACGATCTTTCAAGTAAGATAATGCAAGGAATAGAAATAGCTCCTCCGGTTGGAGATACTCCTTTGGAACTAAGCACTTTTGCAGTACAGACTTCAAACGGAGCAAAATTAATAGCGACTATTGAATCGGAAAACACAACTGCAAGGTACCCTGCAATAGTTGAAAAAAAATCCGGCTTAGGCACAATAATTTATTTTAATTACAATCCAGGACTTACGCCGGGCGTACTGAAGAACACGCTTGATTACTTGAAATAAGAGAATTATTCTTAAAAAGATGGAAAGGTGAAAACGGATGAGTAAGAAAGTAGTGGTTCCCGGAGACTTAGTTTCCGCGGAAAGAAAGAGGCTCGGAAGCAACGTGTTTGTTTCTGATGGAAAAGTATACTCCAAGGTCCTCGGGATATCCGACGACGAAGGGGAAGTAGCAAGCGTAGTTGCGCTTGAAGGAAAATACAACCCGCAGGTGCAGGACACCATAGTGGGCGTAGTTGGAAGAGTAGTGTTCGCCGGATACGGCATAAACATTAATTCCTACACAGAGTCCTTCATGCCAAAATCCTCGTTTAGAGAGGAGCTAAAAGTTGGCGACATCATAGTTGCGACAATAAATTATGTGAACGAACTAAAAGAAGCGGACCTTGAGTACGCAAAGAAAATGTATGGGGGAGAAATAATAGAAGTAACTCCTGTAAGAACTCCAAGACTCATAGGAAAAAACGGATCCATGCTCGAACTCATAAGAAGAGGAACAGGAACCGAGATAATAATTGGAAAAAACGGAAGAGTTTGGACAAGAGGCGGAAACATACCTCTCTTGAAAAAAGTTGTAAAGTTTATCGAAGAGAACTCCTACAAGAGCAATCTTACAAACACAATCGAAGCATTCTTTGGAGTCTTGCCTCCAGAAGCTGGCGCGGCAAAAGACAAGAAAGGAACAACAGAAGAATCCGAAGTTATGGATCAGGCTCAGGAGAACGAAGAGTCTGACAGATTTAATACTACTGAAGGTGAATGAAAATGGGGAAACATGGAAGTGAAGTAGTCGCAGACTACTCTAAAGACAAGAAAAGAATGGACGGCAGAAAAGGGATGGATGAATTAAGACCTATAAAAATAAAAGTAGGCGTAATCCCTAACGCTGACGGATCAGCATACCTTGAATGGGGACAAAACAAAGTGTACGCGGCAGTATATGGCCCAAGAGAGGCATTGCCAAAGCACTCACAAAACCCTTACAAGTCAGTGATAAAGGTATCTTACAGAATGGCAACATTCTCGGTTCCTGAAAGAAAGCAGCCAAGACCAAATCGAAGAGATTCAGAAATCTCAAAAGTTTTGGGTGAAGCACTTCAAAAAGCAGTATTTGTAGAAAACTTCCCTAACACAGAAATAAGCGTGTTCGTTGAAGTTGTTGACGCAAATGCAGGCTCAAGAGTTGCTTGTTTAACTGCAGCATCTTGCGCACTCGCAGATGCAGGAATACCAATGAGAGACTTGGTTGCAGCAACAGGAACAGGAAAAGCGTTTAACGAAATAGTTCTTGATCTAAATAAAGATGAGGAAGACGCTCCCGACGCAGTTGACATACCACTTGGTATATTGCCCCAGACTGGAGAAATTGTTCTCTTGCAAATGGATGGAGTAATAACAAAAGAAGAATTCAATAAGGCTCTTCAGATGGGAATCAAAGGATGCAAGGACATCTACAAAATCCAGAAAAGCGCTTTGAAAGCAAAGTACGAGCTTGAAGAACTAAAGCTTGACTCCGCAAAGAAAGCGATTAAAGAAGAAGGTCCTTCGCAAGCTGGCGAAGAAAAGGCCGCAAAACCTGAAAAGGCAGAGAAGGCAGAAAAAACAACTAAGAAAGAAGACAAAGCAAAGAAGGTGAAAAAGTGAGGAACACAGTTTTAGAATATGAAGTTACAAAAACAGTTGAACTTGCAAGACTCGGAAAGAGAACAGACGGAAGAGGACTTGAAGAAATGAGAGAATTCACCGTTGAAATAAACAAGTACGAGAATGCAGAAGGCTCAGCAAGAGTCCTCTTAGGAAAAACAGAAGTGGCAGCCGGAGTAAAAATTGAAGTAGGCAAGCCATACCCTGACAGCCCTGACGAGGGAGCAATATCGATTGGAGCAGAACTCCTTCCATTAGCTCACTCCGAATACGAAGCGGGACCCCCATCAATGGATGAGATAGAGATCGCAAGAGTGGTTGACAGAGGACTAAGAGAAAGCAAATCAATTGATTTCTCAAAACTTTGCATAAAAGAAGGCGAAGCAATATTAGTTGCTTACATGGACTTCTATGCGATAAACAGCGACGGAAACATGTTCGACGCAGGATCAATAGCCGGTCTTGTATCCTTGATGAATTCGAAGCTTCCAAAGGTCGACGAAAAGAACAGAATAGTAAAGCACGAGTATACTGGAAAACTCCAGATGACAAAGCAGCCTTTACTTTCGACTTTCGTAAAGATCGGCGGAAAAATAATGGTTGACCCGACATACCTTGAAGAAAAAGCGGCCGAAGCAAGATTCTCAGTTGCATCAACTGAAGATGGAAAGCTTTGTGCAATGCAAAAAGGAATGGGTGGCTCATTCACAGTAGATGAAGTCAACTACATGATAGAAACTGGAATAAAAGTAGCAAAGGAGACAAGAAAGAAGCTTGCAAAGTTCCTCTAAAGGAACTTAAGCTTCATTAAATATTTAGAAAGCAAGGGAAACTGGCTCTGGACCGTCATAAAACCCCATTCAAGGGTTTTGAAAAATCGGTCCGGGGGCTAGTTTAAAAACCTTGCTTTCGAAATTATTGTTATTGGTGAGCAGATATGACGACAGTTAAAGTTGGATCAGCAGGCAGATTTGGATCAAGATATGGTGTTTACATAAGGAAGAGAGTAGTACAGGTTGAAAAGAAACAACAAAACCTCGCTCCTTGTCCTTTTTGCGGATTCTCAAAAATAAAAAGAGAAGCTGCAGGACTTTTTGAATGCAGAAAGTGCAACGCTAAGTTCACAGGTGGAGCTTACGAAACAGAGACTCTTATTGGAAAAGCAATAAAGAAAATGGTTCTACAAAAATCATTCATTGCTGATTCCGCAGAACTCTTAAAAGCCGAAGAAATGAAAGAAAGCAGCTTTTCAGACATAGAGAAGGCAGTTGAGCAGTCAATGGGCGAAGAGAGAATTTCTGAAAACAAGAAGAAAAAGAAGAAGGATGAAGCTGCATAACTCGTGCAGTGAAATCCAATTTATTTTTTTAAGGGTGGTTTGATGGCATACAGATGCGCGAAATGCAAAACTGAAGTTACTAATGTTTCAGAAGGACTCGTAAGATGCCCTTCCTGCGGACACAGAATACTCTACAAAACCAGGGACCCATTGTCAAAAGAAGTCAAGACCGATTGAAATCGCCTGATTCTTTTCAAAAATTCTTTTTTTTAGGGGCTTTTGATGTACTTGCTTGAGATAAAAGCTGATTTTGGCTCAAAAGAAAAGGCCAAAAAGTTCTATAAATCAATAAAGCCCGAACTTGACGAGGAATTTTTAAGAAGCAGCACCAAAGTCGCCCAAAAGGACGCAGTCCTTGACTTTAAGATTTCTGCGGCAGACAAAACAGCTTTAAGGGCTTCGCTTAATTCTTTGATGAAGCCGTTGATATTATTTGAATCTTTGGAGGAATTAGCATGAATGAGGAAGAACAGAGAGCAATGCTCTTGGATTTTGAGAGAAACAGGCAGATGCTCGGATCAATAACCGCACAAAAGCAGCAGCTCACAATCCAGCTCGAGGTAACAAAGACTTCGCTTGATGAGCTAAAAAACACCAAGGAAAAATCGGTCTACAAGATTGTCGGAAACATCCTTGTCCCTAAGAGCGTAACAGACATGGAAAAAGAGCTCAAGGAAAGACAGGAAACAATAGATTTGAGGCTTAAAACAGTTGAGAAACAGGAAGAAACAATCCTAAAGAAACTCAACGCAATAAGAGCAAAGATTGAAGGCCCTAAAGAAGACGAAGAAGAAAAAGAATCAAAAGAAGATAAGAAATCGGACAAAAAGAAAAAGTAACGAAATCAATTAACTAGGTTCTAATTAATATTGGGGGAAAACGACCCCCAAGAACTTTTTTTAATCAATCACTAACGATTATTAACCTAAAAAACCATTCTATATCATGCAAAAAAGTCTGTCAAATCTATCGAAGCTAAAAGGCAAAAAAGTTCTCTTGCTTTGCCACGAAAACGCGGATCTAGATTCATTCTGCTCCGCCGCGATGATGCAAGCCTACCTAAAATCAAAGAGAATTAAGTCAACTCTTGCAATTCCTTCTCACATAAATGATCAAGCGCTTCACTTCGCTTATGCAAACAAAGTCTCCTTTGAAATGAACCCCAATTTGGCCGGGTTTGAAGTTGTGATGCTTTTTGACCTGAATGATTTTCATCAGCTTGGCAGCCTTTCAACCCAGTTTTCAAATTTTTGCATAAATAAATGCCAGGAAATAATGGTGTTTGACCATCACGAACCAAAGAAAGGAAGCATTTCCTGCGCTGCAAAGTCTTTCAAAGCATTTACAAGTACGAGTTGCGTTTCAACAACCCACCTGCTTTACTCAATCTTAGGAAAAGACAAATCTTTCACAAAAGACATGGCCTTTTTTGCTTGCATCGGGATGATAGAAGACACCGGGAGATTTCTTGTAGGCAGTGCCGATTCATTTGCCGCATTCGCTGACTGCCTGAATCGTTCAAAAAAGAGTTATGCTCAAGTTCTTGCTTTTACAAAACATGAAATACCCGAAGCCGAGCGCGTGGCTTTTCTTAAAGCTGCTCAACGCGCAGAAATAATTGATATTAATGACATAATTGTTGTCTCAAGTATACTTTCTTTCTACCAAAGTTCAGCCGCTACAAAACTCCTTGAATTTGGTGCACAAATAACGCTTGT
>JBBSVX010000047.1:0-22479 GCA_038046585.1 archaeon | reverse complement strand
TAATGAACTACACGGATATCGACGACAAGACAATCAAAGGCTCAATTCTGGAAAAAGTTTCACTCTATGAATTCACGGAGAAATACAAGCTAGCGTTCCACGAAGATCTTAAGACAATGAACATACTACCTGCTGAAATTTATTGCCCAGCAACCGAGCACATCAAAGAAATGGTTGAACTCATAGAAAAACTCCTGGCAAAACAAGTCGCCTACAAGGGAGAAGATGGAAGCATTTATTTTTCGATAAAAAAATTTCCAGAATACGGAAAGCTCGCAGGCCTTGACCCAAAGAAACTCAAAGCTGGCGCAAGAATAAAGCAGGACGAGTACGAAAAAGAAGGGGTAGGAGATTTTGCGCTTTGGAAAAGCTGGGACGAGAATGACGGACCGGTTTTTTGGGAAACAAGACTTGGAAAAGGAAGACCCGGATGGCACATTGAATGCTCGGCAATGAGCATCAAATACTTAGGAGAGCACTTTGATATTCACACTGGCGGAGTGGACAACAAATTCCCCCATCACGAAAACGAAATAGCCCAGGCAGAAGCCGCGACAGGGAAAAAGTTTGTAAACTATTGGATGCATACCGCACACCTAATGGTGAATGGAGAAAAGATGTCAAAGTCTCTTGGAAACTTTTATGATTTGCGAGATCTTACAAAAATCGGACTCAAACCGATGGCGATAAGATACACTTTCCTAAACACTAATTACCGCCAGCAACTTAACTTTACGTTCGATTCTGTGAGAGACTCCCAAAAAACACTTGAAGGAATACAAAACTTCATAGAAAGACTAAGATTAGTTGAATCACAGCCCGAAAAATCAACCGATATTGTAGACATCAGCGAACCTATTGCGAATGCAAAAAAAGGATTTGAAAGCGGAATGGACAATGATCTCAGCGTGCCTGAAGCAATGAAACACATCTTTGAATTCACAAAAGACATCAACCGATTGATGGACGCAAACAGGCTCGGAAAAGAAGGAGCAACAAGCGCCCTAAATTTTTTGAAAGAGATAAACTCAGTGATGGGAGTTTTGACTTTTGAAGAAAAATTCTTTGAGCTTACCCAAGATCAGCAGGCCCTAGTTGATGAAAGAATAGCTGCGAAAAAAACGAAGAATTGGGCGAAAGCCGATGAAATCAGAGCCAAACTAAAGGCGCAAGGGATAGAACTTGTAGACAATAAAGACGGCACTATTTCGGCGAAAGCTGTACAGGATTAGCATCGCAAAAACAAAGCCTTTTTCAGACAAGAAACCCTTTTATACCTCGACTCACCTAATCATAGAAAAAGCTTTTAGGGAAAAATGCGAGGGCGAGGACAATGGCTATGGAAGTAATCCTTTTCATGCATCTTGCCCAGATAATTATTGCCGCGGCAATTGTTAGCGCGCTAATGAATTCGCTCAAACAACCCAATCTTTTCGCGTATATTATAGCAGGAATAATTCTTGGCCCGCTCGTATTTGGACAAATAGATTTCGTTTCATTAGGACTACCGACAGATATTGGAATAAAAGAAATAACCCCAGAAATAATGCTCCTTTCAGAACTTGGAGCAGCGTTTCTTTTATTCTCAATAGGAATTGAAACATCAATCAAAAGAATAAGGCAAATAGGAAAACCGGTTCTATTTGGAACAATAATGCAGGTCGCAATAATTATAGGAACCACAATCGCACTCACAGTCCCTTTTTCATTCCTCTCAATCGATCAGGCGCTGTTCATCGGAGCAATACTTGCATTCTCATCAACAATGATTGTTGTGAAAATCCTTTCGGATAAGGGAGAAATAGATACCTTAAGCGGAAGACTGATGGTCTCAGTGCTACTACTGCAAGACTTCATTGTCATCTTGCTTGTTCCGCTGCTTGAGAACATCGCATTCTCTTCAGACCTCGGATTCATGGGATGGGTCGTTGCAAAAAGCCTCGTATTAGTTGGAATGGCTATTTTATTGAACAAATATGTCTTCCCTTTGCTTTTCAGAGTTGCTGCAAAAGAACAAGAACTGTTTTTCCTTTCAAGCATCGCAACCGCATTCTTTTTCATCAGCGTAAGCTTCATGCTCAGCATCCCAATCGCAATAGGAGCTTTCATCGGCGGACTTGCACTAAGCACCTTACCTTACAACCTTGAAATTTTTTCAAAAATAAGGGCTTTGCGAGATTTCTTTATCACAATATTCTTCGTGAGCCTCGGAGTACAACTAAGTTTTGCTTTCGGAGCAATTAATCCAGCACTCATGGCAATATTAGTGATGGTTCTCTTTGCGATAAAACCAATTACTTTGTTTTTGCTAGGGCTATTCTCGGGGTATGGAAGTAAAATTAGCGTTGTGTTAGGACTTAACCTTGCTCAAGCATCAGAATTTGGATTCAAGCTTGTAGGAATCGGCCTTGTCACAAGAAGCCTCACTGGAGGAACCATACTTGACGCGGATCTTGCGTCATTCTTGATAACACTCATCGCAATATCTATGATTGTCACCCCTTACATTGCAAACACTTCAAGCAAAATGGCTTCATTCATCTACAAAGGAGTGGAAAAACTTCCCCACGGATTTAGAAGGCCATTCTTCAACAGAAGACTTGACGAATTGACACACATCCCGAACAAAAAAGATCTTTCAGACCACATAGTGATTGTCGGCGGGGGAACTGTTGGAAGAGGACTTGCAAGAGCGCTAGGATCGACACACAAAGTCGTTGTCGTAGATTATGACCCTGAAGTTGTAAAGCAAGGACAAAAAGACGGACTAACTTACATTTATGGAACATCAGAAAACGAGGCAGTGTGGGACAGGGTCGCAATACAGGACGCTAAATTACTTGTAGTTACAATACTTAGGCACAGTGAAGCGATAAATATTATAAGAACCGTTAAACGACTCAGGCCAAATCTTGCAATTTTTGCAACAGCCCATTATTTCTCAAACACACTGGATTTCTACAAAAGCGGGGTTGATTTTGTAAGCATGCCATCGATAATAGGGTCAAATATTTTCCTAGAAAACATTTCAAAATACATGGAAACGGGAAAGCTCATGCACATACAAAACTTCAGGACGGAGTACCTCTCTTACCTTGAAAGACAAGTCCAGGAAGAAAAGAAATACAAATCTAATTAATTCTTGTTCAAAAGAATAATCGAGGAGATTCTTACGCCAAGAAATTTTTTGATATAGCCCGCTAGGGGCACTTGAACAAGAGCAGGCTAAAAGCAAAAAGCCGCATCACTTATTCTTCTTGGTACTTCTTCCTCAAAAAGAACCTTGCGTAATGTATGAACAATAGCAGCAAGGCAACCATTACGAACTGCTCATTGAAGAGCTTGAAGGGGAACGTTAAGAATATGTTCACCTGGTCAGTAGGAGCAACAAAAGCCCTCAGACCGTCAAGGAACACTGCAACAAGCCAGAAACCGAATAAGAATTCGATTGCGAGCATCGCAGGTCTCCCATATTTCATCTTGTCGTAATAGATTGGGTAGAAGTATTCCCAAACGCTTACTATGAGAACGAATCCAACGATTACAATCCAACTACTTGCCAAAAAGGCATTGAGGTTGGTCAGCATGGCATTCTTCATTGTCTCATTGAAGTAGGCGATAACCCACATTGCAATGAATACAGCGAAAGCTAGCGCTGCTGTGCTCGTCAAGGAGTACAAAAACTCCTGGAGATCGAACTCTTTTCTTTTTTGTGAAACTTCTGGCATATTTATTACACCTTGAATATGGAAGGATTTCCACCTATAAAAAGCTATTGGAAAGGAAGAATTTTCAAAACTAAGCCCTTCAGAGTGAGCGAAAAGCAGCTTTTTGGAGCATTTAGATGCACACTATTAAAGCAAAACCGGAAAAGTAAACATGAAAGTTATGAAGGAATTTAAGGAATTTGCAATAAAAGGAAACGCAAAGGAAATAATTGTTTTAAAAAAAATGAAAAAAAGAAATGATTATGGGGTCAATGGACCCCATTAATCAAAAAATCGTTTTACTTTCTTTTCTTGTGGCTAGGCTTATGCTTCGCAGCAGCGTGTTTTACGGCAGCGTGATGCACAGCTTTCTTCTCTTCAGGAATGCCAACAGATAATGTGTTGATCCCAAATATGCAGTAAACTGGATCTACTCCAAGTACCGCAGTCAAGAGAAGGATGAGCCCAATTAAGAGCGCCAAATAAGCTAGCGGTGGAGCCATATAGAAGAACGAAACTCCAGCAAGTCCGGCTGCCAGAAGTATTCTTAGCAACTTATCAAGCTTTCCGACGTTTTTATTGCACATCATTCAAAAAACCTCCAAATATAAAATTTGCCCGAATCACTTCTTGAGTGCGAGCCTAATATCCTCGTCAGTAACAGTCTTACGGCCCGCATGCTTTGCAAGAGTAGATGCTTCCTGAGAAACCTTCATTCCAACCTCTTCAAGGTAAAGAGAAAGCTCTTTTGCAGCGCCCTCGCTAACCCTAATTCCTGAGGCCTTTCGTATAATTCTATCCACTGCAGCCAATGGTAACTCACTCAAAAAAACCACCTTTTCTAATTAGATTAGAGTAAGTCTTCGCCCCTATTTAAATCTTCCCTTTTAGGGCGCCAAATGCTAAAAAAAGACAAAAGACAACACAAAAAGGTAAAATAATTCTCGCTCGTGCTTAAAAAACACAGGCCGGCAAAGCGCCCATAGAGAGTTTAAAAAGTACTTTTTGCACATATTGCTAATATTATGGCTTTTGTTTCCCACCCCCTCATTACTCCTGATTCAATAGAATCTAGAGTTTACCAGGAAGTGCTTGTCACACGCATAATTGAGAAAGGAAATACCCTTGTTGTCGCCCCCACAGCCCTAGGCAAAACAATTGTTGCTGTGATGCTTGCTGCGCACAAATTAAAAGAAAACCCTAAAAGCAAAATACTCTTTCTCGCACCCACAAAACCGCTCGCAGTGCAGCACGAGGCAAGCTTCAAGAAGTTTCTTACCCTAGATAAAGAAAAAATTATTTCAATAACAGGGACTACAAATCCCAAAGAAAGGGAAAGACTCTACAAAGAATGCAACGTGATCAATGCCACCCCCCAAACAATTGAAAATGACATTCTTACCGGAAAAATATCGCTTAAGGACTTCAACCTCGTGATATTTGATGAAGCGCACAGAGCAATAGGAGATTATGCCTATGTTTTTATCAATCTCCAAATTCAAAAACAAAATCCTTTGGCACTAATCACAGCGCTTACCGCAAGTCCAGGAAGCGAAGAAGAACACATACAGGACGTTTGCAAAAATCTTTCGATAAAAAACATTGAAATAAAGAATCAAAGCGATGCTGACGTAAAACCTTATGTGAATGAAATTGAAATCGATTGGGTGAAGGTGAACCTGCCCCAATCATTTATGGATATCAAGGTTTACTTTGAAAATTTTCAGAAACGACAGCTCCAATTCCTAAAAAGCATCCACGTCGCCACAACTGAAAACAAAAGATACTACAATAGAATAAGATTGCTTGAAATGCAGCAAGATATCAGAAAAAGCATCACAACAAATGGCGAAAATAATCCTTCACTCTACCAAGCCGCATCAAAATGCGCCGCACTCCTAAAAGTTGCGCATGCCGAAGAGCTCATAGAAACCCAAGGAATAGGTGCACTAAATAATTATTTTGAGAAAATGAGTGAGGAAGCAAGACGAGGACAGAGCAAAGCAGCGAGAAACATAATGAGTGATGAGGACATCAAATCTGCGCACGAGCTTACAAAAAAACTTTTCTCTGAAAATATCCAGCACCCCAAATATGCTGAGCTAAAAAGACTGGTACTCACACAGCTCACACAAAAACCAGACAGCAAGATCATTGTGTTCAACCACTACCGCGACTCAATAAGCGAAGTTGTGGGATTTCTTAACTCTGAGGAAAAGATCAACGCAACAAAATTCATTGGGCAAGCAACAAAAGGAACTGAGAAGGGAATGAGCCAGAAAATACAACAGCAAATACTCGAGGAACTCCGAGGAGGAAAGCACAACGTCCTTGTTGCATCTTCAGTAGCAGAAGAGGGGCTAGATATCCCAAGCGTCGAAATGGTAATATTCTTTGAACCTGTGCCTAGCGAAATAAGAACAATACAACGAAGAGGAAGAACAGGAAGATTTGGAAAAGGAAAAACGGTAATACTAATGGCAAAAAACACGCGCGATGAGGCCTTCTACTGGACCGCAAGATCAAAAGAGACTAAAATGAAAGCAACGCTCCACAAGATGAAGAATCAAGACAACTTCACTGCGCAAACAGTGCTTGGAAGCTTTGACGAAAAGAAAAAAGACCAGATACTGGTATTTGTCGACACGCGCGAGCAGGCTTCAAATGTCACAAAAAAATTATTCGACCTCAACGTGAAAACAATAATGAAACAGCTTGATATCGGCGACTACATACTGAGCAAAGATGTTTGTGTAGAACGAAAAACCATATCAGATTTTATTGAATCAGTAATCGATGGAAGACTGTTCAAACAGATGATGGATATGAAACAGAATTATTCCAAACCCCTTGTAATTGTAGAAGGAAATATGCAGGAACTTTACACCATCCGAAATATCCACCGAAATTCAATAATCGGCGCGCTCACTTCAATCGCGCTTGATTACCAGGTGCCGGTGCTTAATACAAAAAATGACGAGGAAACAGCAGAATACCTTTATGTGATTGCAAAGCGCGAACAAATCACCCGCGACAAAGAAATTAGGATACGCGTTGGAAGAAAGGGACTCACAATAGTTGAACAACAAAGATTCATCGTTGAAGGCCTCCCAATGGTAGGACCCACTATGGCTAAATCGCTGCTTGAGAAATTTGAAAGCGTAAAAAACCTGATGAACGCAAGCGAAAAAGATCTGCAGCTTGTGGACAATATGGGAAAGAAAAAAGCGAGGATGATACAAAAAGTGCTTACTGCGAAATATGACGAGAATAATCAGGAGCCCCTCAAAGAAGAAGCTGCTAAAGATGATAAAGATAATTTGTTCGAAGAAGCGGATGATGCCGAAATAAACGAAAATTTAGCTGAAGAGCAATAGTTCAAAGGAACATTTAAATATTTCAAATCCCTCTTACCAACATGTACAATCAGCCGCAACCTTGGCAAGAAACTGAATTTCCTCGCGCAGAAGATTTCACAGAGCAAGAATCAATATCAGAAATTCAACCGCAAAACATCGCTCCCCCTCAACCAAGTTATACTTATTCTCAAGAGCCAGCTGCACCTGAACAAAAAAAGAAAGGACCCCCCATCTTGATAATAATTGTTATTTTAGTTGTTCTGATAATAGGATTTTTGATTGTTGTGCCTACTCTACTTGTAGTTGTAGGACTCACAATGCAAGTTTCAAATCAAGGTTCTGCCATCCCCGAAGCATCTGCTAAGGCAGCATGGAAAAGCGCTTCTCCTTTTGCAGTAATGGATTGGGCAAAAACAACTGATGGAACTTTCAAGGTTGTACTCAAGAATAACTCAAATGAAACGCTCACACTAAGCAGTTTTACTCTAGACAGTTCGACTACAGCAACAGTGAATAAAGCAAATATTTCCCCAGGCTCAACTGAAATGGTAACCCTAAATTCAGCGCCATGCACTGCCGACACAAAATATTCTTACCCTGTAGATGGAATCAAAATAACCTTCATTTCTGAGGGAATAGATTCAGAACAAACAGAATCCGCAGTAGCAGACCTTGTAGGCTACTGCAGCTAAAGAAAACCCTAAACCAACCCATTTTTTGAACCTGAGACTAAGCTTTAAAAACCTGCCCCATTAATGGATTTGTATACTCTGGTGAGTTTTGAGACGTGATGACAAATGGTTGAATGGCACTTAAAATCAGACAAAATGCCCACAGGCGGCAAAAGAGGCACTGTAGTTAGATGCGATAAAAAGAAAGCTTGGATGGGCGGAACTGCTGCTCACACAAGAACTGACTCCACTGTTAAGACTGAAGAAAGAAAGACAAAAGCAGGCAGAGGAACTACTTCGAAAGTAAGAGCAACAGCACTAAAGTACGCTAATGTTACTGATCCAAAGACAAAAAAGACAACAAAGCTTGAAATTATCGCTGTAAAGACAAATGATGCTAATAGATTGTTTGCAAGATCAAACACAAGCACAAGAGGGGCAGTAATAAGAGTAAAAGTTGGCTCCGAAGAAAAGCTTGCTAAAGTTACAAGCAGACCTGGACAACACGGCACAGTAAGCGCTGTATTGACAGAATAATTAACGCTTGTCAAATCGAAAAAATCACCCCTTTTAAAATTGCTCAAAGGAGCATTTTTGTTTAATTCTATTGAGGGCTTTAAATACCCTCAATTTTTAGGCAACATTTATAAAGCTTCTCAGGGCACCCTTATATATCTAACTCGTTCTAGCTCCCAACTTTTTTGTTTTGAGATAGATTCGAGTTCTGGTGAGCATATCTACAAAGGTGATAAATTTGGTTACAAAATGCCCTGAATGCGGAAGCGACAAGATAAGATCAGATCGTGCAAAAGGAGAAGCCGTATGCATGAACTGCGGTCTAATCGTGTCTGAAGACGAAATGTTTGACACAGGAAAAGAATGGAGATCATTTGACAACGACGGAGAAGACTCTTCAAGAGGCGGAAGCCCCATGAAATACGTCAAGCTCAATAAGGGTCTCGTAACCATGATTGACAGACGCGGAACAGATCTTCGCGGAAACAAGCTCTCAAGCAAAGGAAGAGCGCAAATGTACAGACTTATAAAATGGCATAAAAGAGCAAGCGTATCAAGCTCAATGCAAAGAAATCTTTCAATTGCTCTAACAGAAATGAGAAGGGTAGCATCATACCTTAACATCCCTGACACACTAGTTGAAGCAGCAGCATTGCTTTACAGAAGAACTGTAAAAAAAGGTCTCATAAGAGGAAGACTAATCGAAGCGGTTGTTGCAGCGGTACTCTACACAGTGTGCAGAACTTACCATGTGCCAAGAACGCTTAACGAAATGGCAGAAGCAAGCGGACTAACAAAGAAAGAAATCGGAAGAACTTATAGATTCCTTGTTCGCGAACTAAATTTGGGCGTTCCATTGACTAACCCAATCCACTACATTCCAAGATTCGCTTCAGAGCTCAATCTTAGCGGAGAAGTGCAGGAAGAAGGAAGAAAAATACTTGAAGACGCCATCAAAAAAGGGCTTATCTCCGGAAGAGGACCAACAGGAGTAGCTGCAGCAGCAGTTTATATCGCAGGACTCTTAAAAGGCGAGAGAAGAACCCAAAAAGAAGTGGCTAATGTTGCGGGCGTAACAGAAGTTACTATCCGAAACAGATATAGAGAATTGAAGAAAAGACTTAACATTGATGTGGCCGCGTAATACGCGGTCCACCTCAATTTCTTTTTTTTAGAAATTCGCCCTGTTTAGCATCATTTTTATTCTTTTTCATGGATAGATAGTGTATGAAATCAGAGATATCTACTTGTATAAATAGCGCAAAAAGATCATGCGTGCTTTGCCACACTTACAGAAACCTAAAACCCTCAGTAAGCCAAAAAGACATGGCTACAGTTGCAACAAGAAGGGCTTATGACATACTAAAAGACGCTTTTGAAGAATTAAGAAAAAGAAATGCGCCAATTGATCAGCTTGAAAAAGTAAAGGCTGCAAAAGTGCTTTGCCTTGACGCAACAGATGCGTGCGATTCATGCGACAAACAAAGACCAAGAATAAAAGAAATACTTGTTGATGTAAAGTAAATAGACCAAAAAGCACAACCTCGTTGTTGCCCAAAAGACAAAACCTAAATATCTCTAACAAATCCCAAATATCTTTAGATCTTTGGACCCCCCACCCACATTTTAATACCTAAATAACAATAATTTATGCATGTTAAGGCTTCATACAAAAAGGAAAATTGCTTCAATAATAGGAAAAACTGGAAACATCCTGAAAGCCATTTCAATAGGCCGCTCATTCGCAGGCAAACCAAAAAAATATGAGACCTCCTCCTTTGGCGCGTATTTCATGCACGGGCACTCATTTTTCGGCGGAATAAAACCAATCACGTTCTCAAAAGGCACTAAAAGCTTCACTATTCTTCCGCAAGGAGGAACTTTTGAGGCTGACCAAAGCATCGGACTCATAAGCGGAAGCAATGCCGATCACCTCGCTACACCACACGCTTGGCTAGGCCTTGGATTTGAAAAAGGAATAGTGATAGTGGAATCAATGCAGACAAGAAAAGACTCCACGCCTCAACTTAACGCATTTAGGAGAATCACAGGAAAACAAGCGCTTAACTTTATGCTGCAAGAGCTTGAAAAGAAAGCAAGAGAATCAAATTTTGGCGAGATAAGGATAAGAGCGCCGCAGACACTTTACTATTATAATTTTCCCCATCTTTCCGAAGGAACTTTAATGAATGAGAGACAAGTAAGAGCGCAAATGAAAGTGCTTTATGCAAGGGTCGCAAGCGCCGAAGGATACAAAAGAGAAGGAAATTTTTACGTCAAAAGAATTGAGGCGAACAGAGCATGATAATCGCAGGAATTGATGAAGCTGGAAGAGGACCTTGTTTTGGGCCGATGACGATGACAATCGCCGCAATTGAAAAAGAAGATGAACCAAAGCTAAAAACGCTTGGCGTAAGAGACTCAAAGGAACTTACCCCAAAAAAAAGGGAAGCGCTTTTTCCCCAAGTGAAAGAAACGCTACTTGAGCATCACACAGTTGTGATAGGGCCTATTGAAATTAATGACATGATGGTGCGCTATTCACTTAACGAAATAGAAGAAATAAAAATTGCGGAACTTATCGCAAAACTCAAATGCAAAGTGGACACAGTTTACATAGATAGCCCGGAAACAAATTGCAAAAAATTTGAGGAAAAAGTCAGAAAATTCATGGAAAAAAAGGACTCTCATGTGAAACTTGTTGCCGAAAACAAGGCCGATTCTAAATATTTAATAGTCGGTGCGGCAAGTATTCTCGCAAAAGTCACCCGCGACAGCGAAATAGAAAAAATAAAAGAAAAATTCGGAAATATTGGGAGCGGGTACCCTTCGGATCCGAGCACCGTAGCTTATCTTGAAAAATATGTTACCGAACACAAAAAACTCCCCCCCTTTTCAAGGATTTTTTGGGCGAATTGCAAGCTCGCGCTTGACAGAATGAATTCAAAACAGCAAAAGTTGTTTGAAGAATTAAAATAAATTCTAAGCGATTCAATAGAAACGCTATTTGCCGACAGCATGTTCCATTACCTGCTCAACCTTGTGAGCAAGCTTATCTTTAGCATCAGTTTGATTAGGAATTACTTTTGCAAACCCGCCAGTGACAGCATTCTTCTTGTCAAGAACCGCTTTTCCTGAACCAAATTCCTTTCCAAAATATTCAATAAATTTTGTTGTTGTTGTGAGAACAAAAGTTTTGCCTCTCGGCTCCTTTTTTATGAGCCCATTCTCAAGAAGCTCTTTTAGATGATCATAAGCCTTATTGTTCCTGTATTGGACAACAAGCGACTGAGTAATTGGCTGCTTGTAAGCGATTAGCGCAAGAGTTTTCATTATGCTTTTATTGAACATTGTATCCTTGGCAAAGTGAGAAACCTTTTCCTCATACCCTTCCCTTACTCTCATCATATACCCTACAGGAAGCTCAACTATCTCCAGCGCAGATTTTCGAGTATCATAGAAACTCTTAAGCTCGGACATCATGGCTTTGGTGTCAATCCTAGAATTAACACTAGCAATTTCATTGAGTTCGTCAAGCGTAACAGGCTTAGGACTCATGAATAACGCAGCTTCCATTATTTTTTCTTTTTCAATTCTGTCCATAACTAATGCCTTCAAATTCACTTTTAAAAATTATCAATTTTTATGCGTCACTAATACAAAGACCTCATGCTTTAAAACGTTTCTAAAGAGGCATAGCAATTTAAAGGTCGAAAGCCCTTAATTTTTCAGGTGATGAAAAATGGGATATGAACACACGAACTCAAAAGGAAGAAAATACTTCTTGCACTCAAGAGGCAAATTGTTTTTTTTCTCGAAGAAAAGCGAAGAAGGAATAGAACTTCCAGCTGGCTACGACGTAGTAGAAAACGAAACAACGGGCTTGCCAATGCTTAAGAAAAAAGCATAAACAAAAGGAAAAATGATCTTGAATGGAGCCAAGGAAGAACAAAAAGCACCTTCCCGACATGTTAACCGACTTGAAAAGGAAGGCGCAGTTCAACCCTAAACCGGGAATAAAACCGCTTGATGCCCGCATAGAGGACATGCTCCACCACTCAAAAAGCGGAACTAATTTTTTAATATACAAAAGAATGTTACGCGCAATACCAAAGATTGATGCAATATGGGCGAAGAAGGGCAAGAGCAAAGAAGAAGCCCATACCGCCAAAGCAACAATGCTCAGCAGGCTCGCGTGCGAATATGCAGATCACGGCGTAAAGGGCCTTAGAATCACCGGGAACATCAACGACAAAGATCTTCTTAGAACGCTCAAAGTTGACCCGAACGATCCAAATAAAGAAAAAAGAATTTGGGAATATTACTATAACGGAATGATTGACTGCTTCAGCAAAGACAAAAGAGTAGCCACTGCCGGCGATATCCACGACAGAATGGTTGAAATAGACAGATTCTCAGGAATATCCGACAAGCTCTATGACATAAGAAAAAGGCACTGGAAGGAAATTGGAAAAATAGTGAACAGAGTAGTTGGACAAGGCCAAAACCCAGAAGTTAATCTTAAGGCAGAAGTAAAAAGAATTCTTGACAGACCACGAATTGACTATGCTGCAAATAAAGACACAAGCGTTGTAAGGGGAAGAGCGCTTGATATTTGCCTCGCAGCATCAATATACGCAGACGTCTTAGAAAGAGCTCGCGGCAAAGAATGGCCCACAGCATACACTGAAGGAATGCTTATGGCGTACCCTATGCTTAAAGAAAAACCCGAACTTGTGCACGCTATAGCCGAGCTGGAATAAACCAAAAAAGCCTTAAACTTGCCAAATTGCTAAAAAAACGCTGTTTATGAGGCTCAAAGAAAACCTACCTATTTAAACATTTCAGGGCTAATAATTGCAGAAAAAGCGAATTTTGGGTGATGTGCAAATGGTTCCTATGATAAAAGAAAAAAAAGATAAGGCAAAAAGCGAAGATAAGGATGAAAAAAGCAAGCTCGAAAAGGAATTATTTGTTGAAAAGAAAAGCGCATGGCAGACCCTTGAAAAAGAAGAAATAAAAGAAGCTTATTCGCTCGCAAGAGAATACAAAAGATTCTTGGATTCAAACAAAACTGAAAGAGAAATTGTTTCATTTGTGGAAGGGCAAGCAAAAAAGGCAGGATATATAGAACTCGAAAAAGCCACATCAACATCGAAAAAGATTTATGCAAAAAACCACGAAAAGAACATCCTCCTTGTGGATCTTTCCGGCGGAGAATTAAAAGACGGGGCAAGAATCCTTGGCTCGCACATTGACACGCTCAGACTTGATTTCAAATTGAGCCCGATTTACGAATCCGAACCATTCTCGATGATAAACTCCCACTATTACGGAGGAATAAAAAAATACCAGTGGCTTAATGTCCCGCTCGCACTTCACGGAGTAATATTTGACAAGAACGGAAAGAAAATAGATATCACAATTGGAGAAGAAGAAGAGGACCCGGTTTTTGTTATCTCGGATCTTTTGCCGCACCTTGAAGGAAACGAAGGAAAAGAAAAATGCGCTAAAGACATAATCAAAGGAGAAGAGCTTGACGCCATCGCGGGAACTGTCCCAATTGACGACAAGAAGGTAAAGGAAAAAATCAAGGCAAATTTCCTGAAAGTCCTAAATGATAAATACAATATTACAGAGCACGATTTTGCCTCTGCAGAACTCGGACTTTACCCCGCAACAAAAGCAAGAGATGTAGGACTTGACGGCGGAATGATAGGGGCTCCAGCGCACGACGACAGAATCTGCGCATTCCTTTCAGTAAAAGCAATACTTGAAGGAAAATTAAAGCACGCAGCAATTGTACTGCTCGTAGACAAGGAAGAAATAGGAAGCGTGGGCAATACCTCTATGGATTCACTGTTCCTAGAAAATGCTCTCACAAAGATAATAAACCTAAGGAAAGACAAGACGACGGCGAGAGATGCTCTTGAAAAATCAAAAGCAATTTCAGCGGATGTAACTTCAGCTTATGATACAAAATTCGCAGATAAAATGGATCCGATGAATATGAATAAGCCAGGATACGGGGTAGCTGTTGAGAAATACACTGGCTCCGGAGGAAAATATTATGGAAGCGATGCTAATGCAGAATACATGTCTTTCATTAGAAGAATGCTTGATGCGTCAAAGATTCCTTGGCAGCACGGAGAAATAGGGAAAGTTGACCAGGGCGGAGGAGGCACAATCGCTTACATGCTTGCAAAATACAACCTGCAGATAATTGACATGGGAACCCCTGTTCTTGCAATGCACTCTCCATTTGAGATTGCAAGCAAGATAGATACATACTGCACCCTAAAAGCATACAAGGCATTCTTCGCATACGCCTAAATTCTGGCGCATGCATTATGCAACTTTTACTTTGGTGCAAAAAATGGAAAAACTATTTGAAAAATGCGACGGAATTGTACTCAAAAACTTCCATTCATACTGGAAGGACCCGCTCGTGAACAAATATCTCACAACTAGCGACAATTCAGGAATAAGCCCATCAGAAAGATTTGAAGGATTCTTAGTACTAAAAAAAGCTACAAAGCCCTTATGGCTCTCCCATCCTTTCAACTATAATCAATCAAAAAAAGTATTAACCGAAACGCAAGTGAAAGAATTCACTTCAACAAAATCAATCCAAGTTGAACTTAATAGGGCCCTTAAGGGATGCAAAAAAATAGGATACAATTCCAGATACTACAGCGCCGCAGGACTTTTAGGGCTTAAAAAGATTCTCAAAGGAAAAAAACTTGTTGATGCCACAAGCGAACTGGAAAAAAGCCGCGAGATTAAAACCCCTGCCGAAATCAAATGCATAAAAAAGGCTGTTTTAGAGACTCAAAAACTCGTCGAAGAAATAAAACTGGGAAATATCCTGGGCGAAGCCATAAGCGAAGGAAAAACAACCGAAACCGATCTTGCTTCAATCATAAGATACAAATTCGAGAAAGACGGATTCGAATGCGCATTTTGCATAGTGGCTTTTGGAGAAAACACGAAGAACCTCCACCATACGCCAACGGACGCTCTTCTCAAAGAAGGGCCGGTACTCATAGACATCGGCGCAAAGTATAAGGGATATTGCGCAGATATCAGCGAAAGCTTTTGGTTTGGTAAAAACGAAAGCGCAGAATACGCGAGCGCAAAAAGAAAAGTGTCCGAGTGCCTACTTAATGTCGAAAAATTGCTAAAAGAAGGAACAAACTCAAAAGCATTGTGGGACGAATCAGTTAAGTGCATTGGAAAAATGCCGCATTCACTAGGGCACGGATTAGGTATTGAGGAACATGATTTGCCTCACGGCATATCAGAAAAAGGCGCATACAAGCTCAAAGAGGGAATGGTGCTTGCGATAGAACCTGGCATATACAACAATAAGTTTGGAATTAGAATTGAAGCTGATTACTTGATAACAAAGAAAGGATTTGAAAAACTCTGAAAACCCGCCTTAGGAAAAAAATAAGAACTTGCGTTGTAGAATTATACTTATGTTACAAAGAATCGAAAAACGCAAGAGTTGGATATCAAGGACCGTAAAGAATCCAGACCAAAGACGCCTTATCGCTAGCGAAATAAAGGAATTAAGACGCACCTACAATCACCGCGCAGGATATTTCCAAGCAAGAGACCTGACAAATCTTAGATATAACTTTAATTTTGACGCCGAAAAATACATTAAAAACTACATGAAGGAAAATAAAAAAGGAGCCCGCGATCCGCTGGCGATACTGGACTCGGGAGCAGGACTATTGAGCCTTTCGGCGCAATTAAAGAAAAAATTTGGGAAAAGAATATTTCTAACCTCTTTGACGCTAAGAGGCCCAGGAATACCAAAGAAAATTTTTGCAGAAATGGAAAAAAGAAAAAATACAGCGGGACATTTTGAGGAAGCAAAAGAGCTTAAGGCGCACAAGGCATTCCCAAAAGCAGCAAAACAAGTTGACGAACTTAGGATTAGTACGCTTGAAGACCTCCAGACTACAAGAAGATATGACTTGATACTCGACATCCATGGCCCCCTCACTTATCCGCTAGCCGGAGAATCAAGAATACTTGAACAATACCTTCGCCTGTTAAAGCCCGGCGGAAAATTAATCACAAACAAAAACCCACGAGTATGGGATGAGTTCCCCCCGGAGTCCAAATATACTCAAGATACAGGGTATGGGTTCATAAGAAGAAAGATTGAAGGAACAAGTCTTTTCACTATGACAAAGACCCTACAAAAGAAGTGAATCACAATGAATTTTTTAGAAGCTCAAAAAGAAATCCTTTCTGCCCTAAAAAATAGCCACATGTGCATCCTCATCGGAGATTGCCATGTAGATTATGTGGGACGCGCAACATCCCACCTCCCAAAAGGCAAGAAGATGGTTATGATAAAATCTGATTCTTCTATATCCGTGCATGAGAACCGGCTCGTGAGGCCAACAAATTATATGATGAATGCGCAAATATCCTGCGAAATGGACGATGACAAAAAGCACCTCGTGTTGCTTTCAAAGAGACTCAAACCGAAAGAAACTATTACAATAAAATTTCACTCAATCGATGACGTAAGAAACTATGACATCCCTACAACAAATGATTTACGCTTAACCGGATCTGAAAAAGAGCTCAACAATGCGCTTATGGATGATCTCTCTTTTCTTGAGCCGGGCCTAAGACCAATCAACCAACAACAGGTATTTCGAACAGGAATATGTGACATTATCGCCCAGGACTCAAAAGGAAGAATGGTCGTAATTGAACTAAAAAGAAGACAGGCAGATTATGGCGCTGTTACCCAACTCAAAAGGTATGTCGACAAAATAAGCAAAATGAAAGGGACTGCTACGCGAGGAATACTTCTCGCCCCTGATATTCGAAAGAGCGCTCTTGAACTGCTAAAGAGCTACGGGCTTGAATACTTCAGCTACGATTTTGAGATGGGCGAACGAAGCAAGATAAAAGGAATTGGAAAGAGCCAGATGAAGCTAGACGAATACAGCTAAAGCCCAAAATAATAGCGAGATAAGCATTAAATACCCCAAAATAATAATCTATCATGGACGTATCCAAATCAAGCGCACAAGGAACAATTGAGTACTTAGTGATAATTGCGGTTGTCGTTGTCATTGCGCTTGTTGTCGTGTCTATGCTTGTAAACCTCACTTCGCAAGGGTCAAATGTTGGGAGTGCCAACACAAAGATCTCATCGTCAAGCGCTCCAATCAGCGTGATTGAAAGCGTCGCCGATTCTAATGGAGACGCGCTCGTAACATTCCAAAACAATACCGGCGAAAATGTCACAATAGATAAAATAGTTTCAGGCGACACCCAAAACTCATTCTCGCAAAGCCTCGCACAAGGCTCAAGAACCACTTTTGCCCTAAGCGATTTGGGTGCTGAGTGCGACTGTGCCGGTGCGCAAGGGACAAAAGAATGCACTTTTAGCATAATTACAACTTCACAATACGGAATACAAAAAACTGAAACGGTGAAAGTTGTTGTCGATTGTGTTAACGACGCGACGACGGCAAACACACAAGGCGTTGTCGGACTAGGCTCGGGCACGCCAGAAGATCCTTTTGTAATAAACAATCTTGAAGAGCTTATTGGCATAGCGGACGATCCGTCGGCAAGCTATGTACTGGGCGGGGACATTAATGCCTCGGCGACGAGAATTATGGACTACAATGTCCTCCAAGGAAAGTATCTCGGCCTCAAACCAATTGGCTGGGGACCTGACGAAACTTCCTACACGGCAGACGATTTTAATTTCACTGGAACTCTTAACGGGGCGGGGCACAAGATAACAGACCTTTACCTCAGCAGGACGACAGACTATACCACTGAAGGATGGCTCGCACTTTTCAGGAGCACTAGCACAACTGCAACAATAAGAAATCTTTAACTAGAAGGGTTTGACATTAACTGCGTTGCAGGATGCTCAAGCCTGGTATCACGCAACGAAGGTTTGATTGAAAATGTTTCAACCAGTGGCAATGTGTCAGGAACTTTTTATGTTGCAGGACTCACAACAGTCAACTACGGAATGATTAAGAATTGTTCTGCGTCTGGAACCATAAGCGGATGGAAAAAAGCAGGCATACTTTATGAGGATTCGTTCGGAGGCATGGTTGCAGTCAACTGGGGCACTATGGAGGACTGTTCTTCAAGCTCGGACGTCAACGGATTCACGCTCGTGGGAGGACTCTTGGGAAACGAAACCGGAGCCGGAGCCAATATATATCTAAAGAACTCGTACGCGACAGGAAACGTGTACGGGACAAACTCCATAGGCGGACTTGTGGGGGGGAGCATACACGATATCAACAACTCTTACGCAACAGGAAATGTCACCCTTGCATGTAACAACCCCATAGGCGAATGCGACGCGGGCGGACTTATAGGATATTTATCAGGAATCGTTTACAGAAGTTATGCAACGGGAAATGTGAGTGAAATTAACAGCCACATTTACTCAAACTACGGCTCATCAGGAATAGGGGGTCTTGTTGGAAGCGGAAACGCAGGCAGAATAATTGATTCGTTCTCAACAGGAGACGTGAATGGAATAAATAGAGTTGGCGGACTTGCAGGCCACATTGCTACCTATGATGGAGACACTAACCCTCGAGTTGTGAACTCATTTTCCACAGGAAAAGTCACTTTCAATCAAGGAACAGAACTCCACTCAGGACGCATATTGGGCGAACTAACATCCTACCCTACAGGCGCAAGCATCACAGCATTGACAAGCGGATATATCTACCTCGCCCCTTTGACAAACATAACATCCTGCTACCACAACTTCCATAACGGAGCTGCATTTGCCTGCGTACCCACAACAATAACTGATTCAAACTCCGGCTCTTGGGGAAGCGGAAAGCAGTACTTCCAAGGAAGTGAAGTTGCCACAAGGCAGCCGATGGCAAGCTGGAGCGACTTTGGAAACAATTGGACAGCAGTTGCCGGCGAATACCCAAAACTAAAGTGGCAAGACTAAATAAAAAACACAATTTTTTCTAAGAACATATCTCAACAACATCAAGCTGTTCGCACTCGCATTGTATCCCAAGGATTGCTGCGATGCTTGGCTTTGTTTTTTCAGCATCGCCCGAAATGAATTCTTTCACATAAGTGCCATGAGAGGTCTTAAGCTCAATCACAAGTTCTTTTTTTGAAGTCTGATCTATCTTCAGTATTGTAACTTTTTTCGCTCGATCTAAGTTTGCTCTTCGTTTTGCCACGCGAGTAGGAGTCTTTTGAATAACTTTCATTTCCTGGCCAATTTTTAGCTTTGAAAGATCAGGCTCTTCCTTACAAGATACAATTGCACGATAAATTTTGTCATGCGGATCGTCTTTGGTTGGCGAAACATCATTTAGCGTACAAAACTCCAAAGAATTTATTGAAATCTTTTCCTTAAATGTTTTATTTATCTCAAGCCCAATCTTTTTCAAATCAGGGTGGCGCACTTCCGGTGCCAAAAGCTCCGCAACAAAAGGTCTTCCCTTGCCAAGCATCAATACATCCATGTCCTCTCTCCCCGCGCCATGAATCACTAAACCTTTTGCTTTGAAATATTTCACCATAACTTGCCCCATTAACTGCTCCACACTCTCTTCCGAAAAGTGACCTGTCCCTTTGCAGTACCAGCAGCCAAGACCCTTACATTTGTTGCAAAAATACTCGGTCTGCGCGATACTGCGCGAGAATTTGCAATATTTTCCTTTAACAAAAGCGGGAGCTATTTTTATGAAAATCTTTTCTTTCGCAAAATCCACTAAAATATCAAGATCAAAATTTGAAAAATCAGGCTTTTTCCCAAAAGTGTCCCTCATTTCAAATATCAGGCGCCCTTGAATCTCCCTTCTAAGGTCGCTTATTTTTTTGTCTTCATTATCATACCATATAGCGCCAAGCTTGAAGGTCTCGTACTCAATGTCTTTTGTCAATTCTTTTATTTTATTCATCAGCTTCTCTATCATTATTCCTTCAAAAACAAAATCAAGAGGCTCAATCTTAAAATCGGAGCTCATGTGGTGCTCCGTATGCTTGTAGGGATTCCCCATCTTTCGAGCCATTAAATAGTTGTCGCTAGAAAGTGTTAAAAGACGTGAAATTTGAAAAAAATAAGTGAGGGCGAGCGCCCTCACAACTAATTTGAACTAATCTATTTCTTGCCCGCAGTAGCTAAATTTAGTATCTGTTTTAGACCGACAACTAAAGCTGCTGCTCCGGCTACAAGCACTATGTTTGTCACGATTGTCACAAGCAAAGCGCCCAATTTAAATCCGGGAATGAATGCATCAAGGACTGCAAGACCGCCTGCACTTGAGCCGACCATGATTATCGCAATTGTTGCGACAAGAAAGTCGGTTATATTCTTGTCATGGATATTCATCAAGCCCACAACAAGTCCCAATAGCACTAATACTAGCACCACGATGCTTGCAACTCCGGCGATTGCTGCCGACATAAATGTTGTTGCAATTCCTGCAAACACGGCGATTACTAACGCAATTAGGAATGCATATCCCCCTACATTTTGAGAAGTCATATTCAAAACCTCCTTTAAAGTTCAATAAATATAATAAATGAAATTCATTTCAATTGCTTGAATGCGGATTTACCCGCAAATTTTATCTTTGAATCCTCTTCAATTTTTAGCAGACGATTGTACTTTGCAAGTCTCTCTCCTCTGCAAGGGGCGCCGCTTTTTATCTGTCCGCACCCAAGACCTACCGCGAGATCTGCGATAAAATAATCATTTGTTTCTCCAGATCTGTGGGAGACTTGCACGGCCCAATTGGCATCTGTTGCTGTTTTTGCCGAAGCGAGAGCCTCAGTAAGGGTTCCGACCTGATTCACTTTCAAAAGAAGGGCGTTTGCGCGCTTTGCTTTAATTGAATCTTCAACGAACGCTTTTTGCGAAACTGTTAAATCATCTCCGACTATTTGAACCCTTTTCCCTATTCTGGAATAAAGCTCTTCCCAAGAAGCAAAATCATTTTCAGAGAACGGATCTTCTATCGAAACTATGGAATAGCTGTCAAGAAGCGCCTCGTATTCTTTCAATAATGAAGTCGAGGAAATTCTTTTTCCTTCAACCGAATAGGTGGTTCCAAAATCAGTGGTCTCTGCAAAAGATGATGCAGCTACATCCATTGCAAGCAATACTTTTCCAGCATAGCCTGCAGATTCGATTGCCGAAAGAATTTCATCCAGAGGTTCCTCGACTTTTGAAATGTTTGGCGCAAACCCCCCTTCATCCCCAACATTTATCGCTGATTTTCCGTACTTTTTGGCAAGAATCTTTTTCAGTTCTTGAAAAACTTCGGTGCCGGCGTAGAATGCTTCCGCAAAAGAATTAAATCTAACAGGAAGTATTTGATATTCCTGAAAATCAAGCTTATTTCCCGCATGTTTCCCGCCATTTATTACATTAAGGGCAGGAACAGGCAGCATCGACTTTGTTTGTGCCATTTCGGAAATGTATTCATAAAGCTCCATTCTTTTTGCAACGGCACCGGCCTTTGCACAAGCAAGCGAAACTGAAAGAAGAGCGTTTGCGCCAAGCTTTGATTTATCAGGAGTGCCATCTTCCCTAAGCAAATAATCATCAATGGTTGCCTGCTCTCGGCAATCCACTCCTTTTACTGCAACTGAAAGTATTTCATTAACGTTTTGTATTGCCTTTGTCACGCCCATCCCGTTAAGCGATTTTTCCCTATCTCGAAGCTCTTTTGCTTCCTTCGCACCAGTGCTTGCTCCGCTAGGAACAGAAGCTACAAATCTTCCAAACCCAGTCCTTACTTCGCACTCTATTGTCGGATTTCCCCTAGAGTCAAATATTTGCCTGGAATGAACTGATTTGATTGAATACATGCCTAAAGTAGGTTTTAGGTGGTTAAAAAGGATTTGGGAATCGAAAAAACAACTCTAAAAACAGATTCCTAAAATTAACCAAAACACCAAAACTAAGGCATTTTGAGGCATTACGCAAAGTATGCTTGGGCCATTTGTATCAAGCGAGATTTTTCTACTTCTGTTAATACCCCAAGCTCCCTAGCATGATAAGGCATCATTATCCCTTCCACTGAAAGCATGTATTTGTAGGCCTGAATCATCTTTTCAAAAGGAAAAGCTTCCCTAATTATTGAATTTATCTTGTGCTGGACTCTAACCGAACTCACATAATCAAGAGAATTCACGTTCTCAAGAAGACTCAAGAAATATACCGGG
>JBBSVX010000046.1:0-11529 GCA_038046585.1 archaeon | reverse complement strand
TCGGCCGAGGTTGCTTTGTATCATCATTTCTTCCAGAAAAATCCTTACCCTACAACATTTCCTCGCTCGCTTCTTGGCAAGTCTCCTAAGCAGCAGGCGCGTTTCTATGCGCTTCTCTTAAGCTTCGCCGATCATTATGACGCCGCGACAACTAGGACTAATTCAAAACGCGGGCAAAGGCTTTCCCCGGCCGGAGCGAGAAAGAATCTAGTAAAAGAATTCCCTCAATTTAGGAAAATGATAATGTCGCTTTATGATCGGGACGCATTTAACGAAGCCATGCCTTTTCATCCGATGAAAAGCATTCTTTTGAATCCGAGGGTTGTGATGCGAATAAGAAACAAGCGCGGCAAATTGGCCGTCTATGCAAAGCCAAAATTTGGGCTCGCACGCAGAAAGCTAATTCAAATAAAATAATTTTCCGATTTGCCCTGCTTTTCAATCGCACAGGTCTTTCAATGACTTGGCGAACTCTTCGTTGTGTTCTCTAGTAAGGACTGCATCAAGACTTTTGCTTAGACCTCAATAAGCTCGTACGTTCTGTTTCCTAGTCCGATTTTTTCGGCGTGCTCAAGAGCGTGGTCTCCGGAGAATACCCTTTCGCCTTCTTGTTTTCTCACTAAATCTAGACATGCTGAATCGAGCGCAACAGGATCGGTGGAAGCGATAACTCCTATGTCTTTAGCTATCGGCGTCATTTTTTTTCCGTCACAATCACAGTCTTTTGTGAGGTTGAATGCGAAGGATATGTAAGCGACTCTTTTTCTTGACCCGTCAGGGTTGAGTGCCGCGGCGAGGGCGTGCTCCGCAAGCTTTTCTTCAAAAGAGTCGGGCGGGGTGTCCATCCAATTAACATCTACTGCTTTGTAAGGGCACACCGCGATGCACATTGCGCACCCGATGCATTTCTCTTTGTCTATGTGCGGAATGGCGACGTCAATTATGCATGCGTCGGTGGGGCAATTTCTTGCACACATGTGGCATCTCTTGCATGCGTCCGGATTTATCATCGGTTTTGCATCTGTGTGCATGGCGAGCTTTCCAGCTCTTGCCGCGCATCCCATTGAGAGTTGCTTTACCGCGCCCCCGAATCCGGCGAGCATGTGCCCTTTGAAGTGTGCTATGACCACCATCTGTTTAGCTTCAGCGATGACTTTTCCTATCTTGCATTTTGTAAAGTGCTTGGCGCCGGATTTTGAGATATCTATTTCGATGTTTTCTTCTCCATGATTTCCGTCCGCTATCTTGATTGGGAGAGCTGTGAAGCCGTGCTCTTTCGCGAGCATAATGTGGGTATCGGAGAAGGTTCTCTCTCCCTTGTATAATACGTTCGTGTCGGTGAAGAAGGGCTTTGCGCCATTATTTTTGAGACGCGAGATTATTCCTTCAAAGTTTGCGGGCTTGATGAATGTTTCGTTTCCTTTCTCGCCGAAGTGCACTTTGAGAGGGACTTCGCCTTTGAATTTGAGCGCTGGATTCTCTTTCTCAAGCAACTCAAGAAGCTTTGCTCCGGCGGCGCTTATCTCTTTGATCTTTGAATAAGAGTCAATTCTTGCGAAAAACACTTTGGGTTTCTGATCCATCTTATCCCTGCTTGAGGTCTGTTAATTATTTCTTGAAAGGATTGTTTTTTGAATGCGCTTTCACGCGGGGGCGAACTCGTATCATGCTGAAGTTTCTTTCGATTCCGTGTATTACATATATCATGAGATTGTAGAATGCGCTAGTTGCTTTTCCGAATGGAAGCACTGCAAAGAATATGAATGCGAGAAGCGCTGTGACTTCCCTGCTGTAAATTATTGGGACGCCAAATGTCGGGAGTTGTTCGTATAGTAATATTGTTATCCAGCCGAGGCAAAGCACGATGAAGATGTTTATCGCGATTTTTTGCAAGAGGGTGATTGTGAAGTTTGTGTGCGGCTTTAGGTTTGTTGATTCTTGCTTCATTTTGAAGAACTCGGGCAAGAACGAGGTAAGGAATCTAACATGGTTAATGTTATTGAAAATAGGCTGGAATAGTATGACGCTGACTGCGATAAGCATGAATGCTATCACTGATACTAGCGCTGATTCGGTGCCGGTCAAAACTTTTGAGGATACTGTTGCTATGATTACAACAAATTCTCCAAGAGGCAGAAGTAGTATTGCTGTGGTGCTCGCATCATGTCTTGAGAGCCCAAAGATTGGCCCAAATATGCTTGATGCGAGGAGGTGCGCAAGGAAAGCGAAAAATACTAGGAGTGTTGCAAGTCCAAAAATGAAAAGCATTTGCCCGATTTCAGGGAACACGATGGCCTTCGCAGCCGCGTTATAAAAAATTGTTGTTCCAAACGCAACGAAAAAGAACACGAGGAAAAAGTCTCTCATAAATTCAACATCTTTTTTTATCTTTGATCCTGAAGGGGTTTCGGCAAGTGCGAATCCTGCAAAATATGCTCCAAGCGCTGCTGAAAGGCCAAGTAAAACTCCAATAGTTGCTACTACAAGACCAATTCCCATAGCATAAAGCGTGACTTCGGTGTGCCCGTACCCGTTTTCTATCAGCCAGGCGCCGACTTTTTGTGACAGGTGATGCACAGCAAAGAAAGTTGATACTGCAAATACTAATGCTACTGCAGCCAAACCAATGCTTGAAGCCCCCCCTGCTGAAAAGCTGGTGATTAACACTAAAAGAAGGATTCCTAAAAAGTCCTGCAGGATAAGAATGGATATTGCCAGTTGTGCCGCAGCGTCATGCAAAATATTTCTGTCGATGCAAAACTTTGCGACAATCGCGGTGCTTGTTGAGAAAAGCATGAATCCTACTATTATTGAAAACATTGGAGAGAAACCAAAAAGCGTCATTATTACAAATCCGGCTCCTGCTGAAAGAGTCATGTCTATTAGGGCAAGACCAAAAGAAGCCGCTCCTGCTTTAAGAAAACTTGGTAAGGATAGTTCAAGGCCCAAATAAAACAAGAGAACAAATAATCCCATTTCTCCAAATCCCATTATTAGCGGATCTTCCGGATTAAGGTATCCGAATAAAAATGGGCCAAGTACGAATCCTGCAAAAATATATCCTAAGACTGGGTTAAGACCCATTTTTTTTACAAGAATGCTTACTCCTATGGCGGCGAGTATTATTACTCCTATTACAGTGAGCGGCAAGGTCTCAAACGAGGACATACAATAAGAAAAGTTTTGGTGAATAAATAGCTTTCCATTTGGGGCTTTAACTGCTTTAGGCCGTTTTAAAGGCTAAATCACTCTTACTTTGGCCCAATTGCTTTTTTTCAGAAAAATGTATGCAATTATGAGAGTTAGAATGTTTGTTATTGGGTAAGACCACCATATTCCGCTTAATCCCAGCGGAGTGAAATATGCGAGCACATACGCGCCTGCTAATGAAATTATTGTAAATATGATTGAGAGATTCATCGCTATCTTTGTAGCGCCAGATCCTCTTATCGCTCCGAGTATTACTGTTTGAACACCTATTATTCCAAATGAAAGCGCAAGGAGCCTGACAAAGAAAGCGGTTTCTGTTATGAGTGCCTCGTCATTTGGCACAAAGAATCTTGTGACAGGGTCGGCAAAAACAAACATTAGCGCTCCTACTAGCATCAGGCTTGCGAAAGAAATTATCATTGCTTTTTTTATTGTGTCATTCACTCTGTGCATCTTTTGTGCGCCGATGTTTTGCCCGACGAGGGTAGAAGTTGCCATCGAAAGCCCAAGAGCAGGCATCAAAATAAAGCTGAAGATTCTTATCCCCAGTCCGAATGATGCCACTGCAATTGTCCCAAAACTTGCTACAACAAAAGTGAATGCGAGCATGCTTAATGATCTTGAAACAAATTCTATTGAGGAAGGGACTCCGATAAAAATTATTTTTTTCATTAGCACAAAATCAGGCTTGATGAGGCCGATTAATTTAATTTGTATCCCAGATTTGCCTCTCAAAAGAATTATTAGCGCAATTGCGGCGCAAAGCGCCTGTGAAATTATTGTTGCGATTGCGGCGCCGGCTACTCCCATTTGGGGCACTGGGCCAAATCCAAAAATCAACAAGGGATCAAGGAAAACATTAAGTATTACCGCTCCAAGCGTTATGAGTAGCGGCATATTCACGCTTCCAACACCGCGCATTATTGATTGGAATGCAATATATGCAAAAACAAATCCCAGTCCGAGGAAAGATATTTGCAGGTATGCCGTTGCCCCGCCGATTATACTCTTATCTGCGCCCATTAAGGTGAGCAAGGGTTCTGATAGAAGGAAACCTATTATTCCGGTAAAGAAAGAAAATGCAATCACAAGCAGGATAAGTTGTGTCGCAACATGGTTTATTCCTTTTTGGTCTTTTTTTCCCTTGTATTGAGCCACAATTATGGTTCCTGCAAGAGTCAGCCCAAAGCCAATTGAAGTTGCCAAAAATAATATGGGGAAGCTTATTGAAATTGCTGCAACTGCTTCTGCGCCAAGTCTTCCAACCCAAAAAGCATCTGTTATTTGGAAAAGTGTTTGGAGAATATTGATTATTATGATTGGGACTGATAGCATTACAAGAGGCTTGATTATGGGTCCTGTGGTGTAGTCGTGGGGCTTTGAAACAAAGTCATCAGCAAGCCTGACCTCGGAGTCAATTGTCTCCAAAACTTTGGCTTGTGTTTTCGCTTTTTGCTTTCTCTTGCTCATTTCCAAGGAAGGGGGCTGAAATACTTTTATAAGCATTCCTTACCGCAAATAAATTTGCCTTCAGAGATATGCTTTCCTTTCGCGTAAGCACCTGTTTTAGGCAAAGGCGTAAAAGCATTTTATAGGAATAATTTGTGTTAAAATGTCGGTGATTTAGTTGGAACAATTTGGTCTTTTTATTCAGCTTGCGGAGATAATACTTGCCGCAACACTTGCAAGCGCACTCTTAAGAAAATTCAATCAGCCAAGCCTGTTCGCATATATCTTAGCAGGAGTATTTTTAGGCCCGCTCGTGCTTGGTGGAATAGATTTTTCTTTTCTTAATTTGCCCTTTGAACTTGGAGTAAAAGTTATCACGCCTGAGGTTAGGCTTCTGGCAGAACTTGGGACCGCATTTTTGCTTTTCTCGATTGGAATTGAAACTTCTGTAAAAAAAGTATTGCAGGTAGGAAGGCCAGTTTTAGTTGGAACTCTTTTGCAGGTAATTCTTGTAATTGCTGCGACGATGCTTTTGACGATGCCTTCTGGATTATTGACGTTTGAGCAGGCACTATTTGTCGGAACGATTGTGGCGTTCTCCTCGACAATGATTGTGATAAAGCTTCTTTCGGATAAGAAGCAGACAAACACTCTTGATGGAAGAATAATGATATCGATACTTTTGATACAGGATTTTTTGATAATAATATTTGTTCCAATACTTGTTAATATTACAAATTTCAATAGTCTCTCTGATATTTCGTTTATCGCCCCGACTCTTGGAAAAAGTTTGGTTCTGATAATAATTGCTTTTCTCGCGAACAGATTGGTTTTTCCGCGCCTGTTTAACGTTGCCGTTAAAGAACAGGAATTGTTTTTCCTCACAAGTATCTCGACAGCGCTTCTTTTCATCGGAGCGAGCTATGTGCTCGGTGTCCCTGTGAGCATCGGGGCATTTATCGGAGGGTTATCATTAAGCACTCTTCCTCACAATCTTTCTATTCTCTCAAAAGTCAGGGCCCTTCGAGACTTCTTTCTCACAATATTTTTTGTTACCTTGGGGATTGAGCTTAATTTCGCTTTTGGAACAATGCCGCTCGCGCTGATGGCTGCGATAGTGGCTCTTGTGTTTTTGCTTAAGCCTTTGATATTATTCATAGTGACATTGCTTTCAGGGTACGGCCAAAAATTAGGGTTAGAAGTTGCAGTTAATTTGGCGCAGGTGTCGGAGTTTGGATTTGTCATTGCAATGCTTGGAACAACAGTGATGCTCCCAAGCGGCGCACCGGTAATTTCAGAAAGCATGTTTTCTTTCTTAATTGCGCTTACGGCAGTATCGATGATTGTGACCCCTTATTTTTCAAGCGCTTCAAATATTGTGGGGGAAGTATTAATCAAGAACAAGTTTTCGCACAAGATTTTTTCCAACAAACTTTTCTCAAGAAGGATTGATGAGATACAATCAATTCCTGAAAAGAAAGATCTTGAAGATCACGTAGTTATCGTTGGGGCTGGGATTGCGGGAAGATCGATTGCAATGAAAATAAAACCCCTAGAAAAAGCGATTCTTGTTGACAAGGACCCTGAAGTTGTAAAACAGGCAAAAGAGGACGGATTCAATACTTATTATGCTACCTCGGAAGACACTGAGTTCATCGAAAGGCTTGACTTAAAGTATGCAAAAGCCCTGATAATCTGTTTTCCAAATCACATTGAGTCGCTTGAGTTTGTTGTTGCCGCAAGGGCGATATCAAAGAAGCTTCCGATAATTGCGATGGCGAACAGTTATTCCGATGCGCTTGACTTTTACAGTAAGGGCGTTGATTTTGTTTCAATACCGCCCATAATGGGTTCTCAGGAGCTTTACACTAAAGTTTCCTGCCTTGATCAGAGGGGGGGAGTTTGCTTTGAAGAGAAACTCAAAAAGCCCTATTTGATGTATATCGAAGAGCAGGCGAAAGACGAAGAGAAATACAAGCGTAACAGGTACTAAAGTGCAGTTTTGAAGTATCCGAAGCTTTTTTAATGTGGGGAAGCGTACCTCTTAACATGCCAGCAAATGTTATACTAGTGCTCGCCCTCGCCACTTCGGTGATAGCGAACTCACTTCTCCTAATTTATTTGCTGTTGAAGGGAATAAAGAGCAACGCCGCATGGTACTTTGTTCTTTTCATGATTGCAGTTGTGCTTCATGTAATTGGGGATTTGTTTTTTCAAACCGCTTCAAGCATTCGCGATGCATTGTTCTGGATTTTTCCCTATTGGGTCGGCCTCTTCTTCATGGCAATATTCTTTTTCTTCTTTGCAATAAACTTCCCGAACGCTGGGAAAATCGATTTGGCCGGATCAAAAGCAAGGATGATTTTGTTCATGATTCCACTGGCTCTTATTTACATGCTTATCTTTTCCAGCGATTTTGCCACATCAATAATTGTTCCTTATGAAGGCGTAAATTTTATTGAGTACGGGAACCTTTATTGGGTTGCGATAGGTTACTTGGCCCTCTTTTTGGGTTTAGGTCTTTTCATACTGTATGATGAATACAAAAAAACAAAGATACAGACTGATAGAAACAATATCACTTTAGTGTTTGCGGGAATATTCATCGCCACTTTTTTTGGCCTGATGGGAGATGTATTTTTGATAAAGTTCTTGGGCTTTGGGGAAATAAAACTTACAAGCGTGTTCGTACTTGCAAGCTGCGTAATAATGGGCTATGCTGTTGTGGGACACAAAATATTTTCTATTACTCCTGTATCTGAAGAAGAAGAGGAATCAAAGCTCACCTTCGCCACCGAAGCGGGAAGGAGCTATTTCTTTGAAGAAAAAAATATTTCGAGGAGAAGGGCGTTTAGGATATTTTCGGATCTTGTAAAGCACAACAAGCAGGGATTATTGATTTCGACAATATATCCTGAACAGATAAGGGGGATTTACAATCTCCAGAAAACTCCTATACTTTGGGTGTCGGACAGTCCGGAGTGCGGGGCTCAGGGGAATTGTTTGCAGGCAAGGGAGCTTGAAGCATTGAGCAGAACGATAACCGGGTTCATGGATAAGGCGCAAGAGCCAATAATCCTTATTGAAGGGGTTGGACGATTTGTAGAAGAGAATGGCTCTTCAAAAGTCATTGCCTTTCTTAAAACAATTAATGCTCATGCGATAGAAACCGGGGCGGTCGTATTCTTTTCGCTCCGCGAAAAAGAAGTTGAATTCATGAATCTTTTCAACGAAGTGAATTCACTCAAAGCCGATATGATTGATCTTGAAAAAAAGTTTTTTACGCATGCGATAAGCGTGGAAGCATATACTGATTTAGTCCTCATGAATGAGTCAAAAATAATTGAAAGAGAGGCAAAACTCAAAGTTGTCGAAGAAGAACTACTAGGAAAGATTGCTGCAAAGGATGAGTATTCTTACAAGAAAGCGGTTTATTCAAACAGTCTATTGATTATCGATTATCAATTGGCAAAAAGGCACATCTCTGAAGTCAATGCATCTTTCCTTAGGGGCGAGATAGAAAAAAAAATGATTTCGCTTGAAAGATCATCAAAGAAAAAAGACATGTTCCAAAGAGCATGAATACGCGCATTTCTTTTATCCAGCATTATCCCGGTCTTAGTTTTGAGGCCATTTCTTTTTTGGCACATTTGCATTAGTGTTCTTTGCCGCAAGCTTTCGGTGCTTGTGCAATAGGTGCCAGGACAAACCAACTTTGCACTTACTGCTTGGATTTTGATTAATATAAATCTTTCTCGGCTTAGTGAAATGATCATTCGATAAGTTCTTTTTTGAGAACTATTTTATTTGTGACCCCGTAATCATGTTTTTCAAGAAGCCCTTTCGCTTCGAGTCTCTTTATGACTCTATGCACCTGTACTTTATTCAGTCCGGATTCGTAGACAATTTTACTTTGAGTGAGTGAATAGTCATTTCTCTTTAGCGCCTCAATGATCTTTTTTTCATCTGGCAAAAGCAAGTATTCGGCGGTTTCCTGTTTTATTTTCTTTATCTCATGCGTTCTGACAAGCCCCCATATTGTGAACCCTGCTGCTAGCGAAAGGAGTCCGCTAAAAAGCACCATTATTGATGCTGGTGATCCAACTCCCCTGAAGGGTATGGCAAATCCATTTCCCTCAGGCCTCACTCTATTCATGTCTCGGGGAAAATTTGAATCATTCATTGGAACGATGTTTTGGTCGAATTTATCTGTCGTCTGTGTTGAAGTTAAGAATGAGCTTCCAAGCCATATTGCTGAATACAAATCAAATGCAAAAAGTATTATTGCAAATCCGCCGTAAAGTATGCAAAGCCACATTATCACTGATTGCGCTTTCTTTGCTTTGTGTTTGGTTTCACTTGGTTTCATGTTTCGCCACGTTTCATCATGTGCTAAATGTTGTAACTAAGCGTTACATCTTGTTACAAATAGAGTTATTATCTGTTGCAACTCAATTATAAACATGTTGTCGAAAGAAAAGAAAAATTCAAAAGCAATAATTGAAGTCAAAGATGCTTGGAAGACATATGCTATGGGTGATGTTGAGGTTACTGCTGTTAGAGGTATAAACATACGCATCGATGAAGGGGAATTTGTCGCAATAATCGGAGCATCAGGTTCTGGCAAATCAACCACTATGCATTTGGTTGGCGCGCTTGACACGCCCACGAAAGGGACCGTTCTTCTTGATGGGATTGATATAACTCGTCTTTCGGAATCGGATCTTGCAAGAATTCGTGGGCTAAAGGTAGGATTCATTTTTCAAACATTCAACTTGTACCCGTCTCTTTCCGTTTATGAAAATATTGCTTTGCCTATGAGAATCCATGAATTTTCTGAATCGAATATTTCATCCAAGGTTCCTGAGCTTATAAAAAGAGTGGGTCTGGGGCATAGGGAAGGGCACTTGCCTTCTCAGCTTTCAGGAGGGGAGAGGCAGAGAGTTGCAATCGCCCGCGCGCTTTCGACAAGCCCCTCAATGATACTTGCAGATGAGCCCACAGGAAACTTGGATTCAAAAACCAGTCTTGAAATAATGAGACTGTTTAAAGAACTCAATGAGAAAGAGGGGCGAACAATAGTCCTTGTGACGCACGAACATGACATAGCGGCATTCGCGCACAGGGTGGTTACATTAAGAGACGGAAAAGTCGTTTCTGATAGGAGACAAAAAGGTGATTGAATGGATAAGGTTAATGGAAAATTGAATATATGTTGGGTGGCGTGCCTTGTGCTGCTGCTCGCATTTGCCGGGAGCGCATTCGCCGCTACAAGCACGATGCCTTCGGAGAATCTGTATCTTGCGGAAGTGACTGGTACAAGTCTTCTTCCAAGCGCAATAAATGCGGGTGACACGGTGAGCCTCGCAGTGGACATACTTAACACAGGTATTAACCTGAAGGTAACAGATCTTAACGCATGGGCGGATCTTGGCGATTATTTCGAGTCGATAACTGGCTCGGCGCAGCTTGATTCGATAAATCCCGGCGTGACAAGCACCTTGATATTGAAGTTCAAGGTCAATGACAATGTCCAGTCAGGATTCTATCCTGTTCTTGTAAGATTCAATTACATGAGGGATGGCGAGCAGATAAGCCAGAAAGTATCGGTTGTTGTTCCTGTAGAGACGGGACAAAAAAGTCTTAGCATAGAGGTCAATCCTAAGTCCATTAATCCAGGGAACCAGTCCGATCTTAATTTTTCAATCACCAATAACGGATCGGACAGCGCATCGAACGTGCTTCTTTCCTGGACCGAAGAAAATAATCTGGTTCTTCCTGTCGGTTCAGATAATAGGAAATTCGTTCCGTCACTCGCTCCAGGTCAGACTGTGCAGGTAAGCTACACTGTTGCGGCTGATCCAAATATCACAACAGGAATATATCCAATCAATGCATCCGTCTCATATGCAAACTCGAGCGGAGCCCAGAGCCAAGAATCGACGATAGGAATTATAGTCGGCGGAACTACTGATTTCCAGATAAGCGTTGATGCGCTTTCCACTGGGCAGCTGTCATTCAGCATAGCGAATGTCGGCTCAAACAATGCGAGCGCTGTCGTTATTTCCCTGCCCAACCAGCCGGGACTGACAATAAGCGGAAGCAGCACGGTGATAAGCGGAAACCTAAATAAGGGCGATTACACAGTGGCAAATTTCACTGCCACTGCAGCAAGCTCTGACAAGAACTTCGCTTCAAGCGGAGGATTTGGTTCAAGGGGCGCGACAAGGGATGCAAATTATGAGGGAACCGGCGCGAGCGTGGCTCTGACTGAATATGCGGTGGACATATACTACACCGATACAACCGGCCAGAGACAGCATGTGCAGGAAAAAGTCAATGCGCCCTTGGGCTCGGCAACAGGCGCAGCATCCGCTCTCGCATCAAGAAATTCATCGCAGCAGAGCCCGATAATAATGATTGCAGCGGCATTCGCAGTGCTGCTGGTCGGCGCGGCGATATTCAACAAGTTCAAGGCAAAAAAGTCATGGAAAAAATTCGTTATAATAATGGCTGTGGGAATAATTGTTCCCGCTGTAATAGTGCTGTTCGTGCCAAACGGATTTGCATCCGCTGCACTGGCAGTGGCCGTGCTTGTCGCGGCAATAATATATCTGTTCATGGGGCAGAAGAAGTGATTTGAAATGAAAATAAAGGACTCGGTAAAGCTTTCCGTGAACAGCATACTTCACAGAAGGCTTAGGGCGTGGCTGACGCTGCTCGGAATAATAATCGGGGTGGCGGCCGTTGTCTCAATAATCTCTATTGGAGACGGCGCCCAAGCGAGCGTGAACGCCCGCCTATCGGGTTTCGGAGCAGACATAATAACCATCACCCCTGGCTTCAATAGGGCCGGATCTTTTGGCGGCG
>JBBSVX010000045.1:0-21683 GCA_038046585.1 archaeon | reverse complement strand
TGGGATTTCTCAAAGACTAGCGTATGCTGGTCGTAATAGAGAAATCTTCCAAATTCCGAATCAAGGTCTTGGTCTTTTTTGAGACGGTACATAAACCATGTCATGCCTTCGGAGAATTCCTTAGAAAATGTGCCTTCATTTAATGGTAGGCGCGAACGAGTCTTAAGCCCGGACATTATCTTTTCACTAAGCTGGTCTATCTTTATCCTAAGTTCGGCAATGTCAATCGCGCCGCCATTTTTTTTGCTCGCCATGAGAAAATATGAGTCTAACTATTATTAACAGTTTTGATTACTGCCCGTTGAAGATAAAGGAAAACAAAAGCCATTTTGGCGTGGTCCAAAGCTCAATTTAAAAGCAGTTCAATATCCAGTATTGATATGGCAAAAGGCAAGATGCTGATTATCGGCGGATCTGGCGCCTTTGGTTCGTTTTATGCCAATCTCTTCAAAGAAGACGGCTTTGAAGTGAGCATTTTCACGAGAGATATAGATTCGCTTAAGGGCTTTTGCGAAAAGAACTCCTACAGTTTAACAAACAACCTCGAGGAGGTAAAGAATTTTGACTATGTGATAATCTCCGTGCCGAATGAGATTGCGCCAAAGGTTGTGAAAGAAATTGCGCCAAAGCTGAAGAAAGGCGCGCTCATATTTGATTTCTGTTCAGTCAAAGACTCTATCGTGAAGGAACTTAAAAAGCTTGAAAATAAGGACATTGAAATTGCCTCAATCCACCCAATGCATGGACCAAGAGTGCAAAGCATAGCAGGATACTCCGTAGTATGCATCCCAATCAAAGGCGGGAAAAAACTTGAAGTGATAAGCGAATCTTTCAGATCACGAAAGGCCAATTTTTTTAATTCTACTGCAAAGGAACATGACACCATACTTTCAATTGTCCAAGGACTGACCCATTATTCACAGTTCGTTTCAGCAGAGGTGCTTAATGCGCTTGAAGCTGATTTGAAGAAAACAATGAGATTTTCCACGCCTAATTATTCGCTCTACCTCAGTCTCATCTCAAGAGTAGTGTTGCAAAACCCCCAGCTTTACTCTGAAATACAAGTATCAAACCCAAGCAACGAAAAAATGAGAGAGCTTTTCACAAAAAGCGCTGTAAAACTTGAGAAGATTTGCAAAGCAAAGAACTCTTCTGAAAAACTGGAAAAGAGGCTTATTGAAGATTCAAAAATATTCAAGGATCCCGATGTGATGCTGCTTGACAGTGACCGCGCGGTAAATGCGCTAAAGCTTGAGGTAAACATACTCATGAACAACATCGGCCACAAGTTCCTTGTGGAGAATATGATAACCCACAGCTTCCACTACGGGACAATAAAAAGCGTGGATGATAAGGAAATAGTCATTGATGAGGGGCATGAAGAAAAGAGGCTTTCGCTCAGCAGGATAAGGATAACAACAAAGAAAGAGATGAATGATTGGAAAAAGAAAAATTTGCAAAAGATTGCGCTCGATTTTAGTTTTCTTACCCCTAGTGCGGCATCAGCTGAAATTGTCGCAAAATGCATCTCAAGGATGCTGCGCTCCGACGTTGAAATAATAGACCAGTTTTACGGCCAAAAACTCCCCACCGGGACAAAGAGTATCACAATCAGGGTCGCATTTTATGACGGGGACACAAAGAAAGAAGACGAAGAAGAGGTAAAAAAAGTGCTTTTGGGCATGGGTTATAGTCTCAGATGATTTTGATAAGTTTTAAAACAACAAGCAATCAGATTTTGAAAAGATGGGTGATGTAATGATAAATGCAAAAACAAAAGTTCTGGCAGTAATAGGCAAACCGATAGTTCACTCAAAAAGCCCGCTGATACACAACACCGGCTTAATCAAAAATAAAATTGATGCGGTTTATCTCGCGTTTGAAGTGACTGATGTAAAAAGATCCATCGATGCAATGAGAGAGCTTGGTTTCTTAGGGTACAGCGTAACAATCCCTCACAAGGTTGAGGCGATGAAATATGTGGACGATATTTCAGAGAGCGCGAAAAAGATAGGCGCGATAAATACAATAGTAAACAAGAACGGAAAGCTTTTCGGGCACAATACCGATTGTGATGGATTCATCGCGGCGCTAAAAGAGAAGACTATTGTGAAAGGCAAAAAGGTCCACCTTATAGGAGCGGGAGGAGCCGCAAGAGCGATTGCAGCAGGACTCACCCAAGAAGGGGCGAAAGTAAAGATATTTGATATTGACGAAGCCAAGGCCGCAGCCCTTGCAAAAGATTTCAATTGCGAGTCAGGAAAGCTTGACAAGGTTGATGGGAATTGCGATGTACTGGTGAATGCAACCCCCGCGGGGATGCACCCAAACACTGAAACCATGTCTGTTCCAAAATCAATCCTAAAGAAAGGAACGATAGTTTTCGACATAGTATATAATCCTCTTGAAACAATGCTCATTAAGGAAGCAAAAAAAGCGGGATGCACAACAATAATTGGCGTTGAGATGTTCTTGGGGCAGGCATTCGCCCAATTTGAAATGTTCACAGGGGAAAAGGCACCTAAGAAAGAAATGAGAAAGGCATTACTTACTGAACTTAAAAAAGAGGCGGCGGTGAAAAAGTGAAGAACATATTCCTTGTGGGATACAGAGGAACAGGAAAGACAAGCATAGGCAAAAAGCTTGCCGGAATAATTAAAGCAAGCTTTGTTGATACTGATGAACTTATAGTAAAAAAAGCAGGAAAGCCTATCCCCCAGATATTTGCAGAGGACGGAGAGCCAAAATTCAGGGAACTAGAAAGCCAAGTTCTTCTTGATGTTTGTGAACAGGACGGCCAAGTGGTTGGCTGCGGGGGAGGAATGGTAACGCGTGATATTAATATTGAGAACATGAAAAAGAACGGCACAGTGTTTTTGCTAAAGAGCGATGCGAAGACAATATTCAACAGAATCTACAGAGATAACAACAGGCCGGCGCTTACAGATAAGGATCCTTTCGAAGAAATTGTTCACATGCTGGAAAAACGAAAAGACATGTATGAAAAAGCCAAAAATTTTGAAATTGACACGTCGAAAGACTCAGTGTATGATTGCGCAATAAGAATACAAAAAATATTGAACGGCAATTAACTAATGATACACAGCCAAGATAACTTATTGTTTAGACGAAATTATTTTTGAGATAATATCCCGCTTAACCAAATTTGTGGGGGAATAGTCTCTTTTGGCCACAAGATCCAAATATTTTTGCACTCTAAATTCGCCCTGCTTATTCAAAAAATCTGCGCATGCTTTTTCAAATTCGCCCCTTAGATCGGGTCTTTCATGAATTGAATAAGCCAATAGCACATGAAATATAGCTCTCTTATCCTGAAATCTTGTTTGAAGTTCGCCAAGTGATCTTGTAGGATGAAGTCTTTCTATGTATGGATATAATCTTCCGGATTTATCCTCTAGCTTTGGAGTGTAAAAATCAATAAAATATACTTTGCCGTCTTTACCAAGCACATAATTCTGGGGCTTTGAATCAATCATTATGCCGGCCTTGTTTCTTACACCTTTCCCGGGATGCCCTGCAGCCTTGTAGATTTCAACCAGCATTTTTCTAAAAGTCAATAAAACTTTTTTCCTTGGAGAACTAGAGAATATGTTTGCCAAATTACGTTTGTTTATGTACTGCTCAATGCTGCTAACAAAATAATGCTCGCCCAAAACAGTAGGGTCTTTCGCCGGATGTATTGAGTGAATCTCAGAAACTCTCACTCCAGCCTTCTTAAGAAGCGAATGATAATTTTTTACAGCAGCAACCATAGATCTGGCTTCAGCCAATGTCAGTTTTTTACCAACGCTGCTTTTTTTGTAAACAGCCTTGCGGCCATCAATATCCACAAGTAAGGGCACAGAGTGCTTTCCGGGAGAAAATGATTTTAGGATCTTCAACTTGGACCTAGCCCTGTTACTTATTGCCATACTAACCAAAACAATATGGGTGCTATTGGTTAAAATACTTCCCAAGTCCATCAATACGTCATGATAAAGGGAATCATTTTCGATTCTGACGGCACAATATTCCACTCAGACGGACTGGGAAAAGAGACTCTAAATATAATCTGCAAAAAATTCAATTTGAAATTGAATCAAGATGAATATAATCAGACAAGAGGCCTCCCAAGAAAAGAAAAGCTAAAAATCTTATTTCCAAACGATTGGAAAAAAATGTGGCCAGAATGGGATTCGCTTTATTGGAATAAATACAGTCAAAAAGTTAAGGCATACCATGGCGCAATCGCAACTATAAAAAATCTGCATGAGAAAAAAATTGCCCTGTTCATTTTCTCGACAAAAAACTCAGCCCTCATAAAAATGGCTCTAAAGAAATATAAAATTACTAATTGTTTTGTAAAAATTATAGGGGGAGAAAAACGACCAATAAAACCAGCCCCAAAAATTATGAAAAGTATTCTGAAGAGATATGGACTTTTGGCCAAAGAAGTCATACTTGTTGGCGACACAATAATTGATGAAGAAAGTGCAATAAACCTAAAAGTGCCTTTTGTTTTTTTGAATTATCCGTCCGAAAAAAACATTAGGCCAAAGACATACAAAACAACAATCAAAAACCTAACTGAATTGCAGGCTTTCCTAAAAAAGCAAAATACAAAGATTGATTTTAATAGACTTAAGTGACTAATATATTATGCCAAAAGTAATATTGCCAGCAAAATCCGTTAAGGGTATCATTTTTGCCCCCCCTTCCAAAGCGCATACGCTAAGAGCGATAATAATAGGGTCACTGGCCAAAGGAAAGAGCACACTCAAAAATTGTCTTATTGCAGAAGACCAAATATATGCCATCAAGGCGATGCAGCAATTCGGGGCAAAGATTGATGTTGATGAAAAGACAAAGACTGTTACAATAGAAGGGCTGAATGGAAAACCATTAGCCCCAAGCGAGCCGGTATTTGTTGGAAACTCCGGACTTACAATAAGGTTTTTGGTTTCTATCGCTGGCCTTGCGAAAGGAAAGGACGAAATAATTCTTGATGGAGTGGAAAGGATGAGAACCGGAAGACCAATACAGGATCTTCTTGATGCACTAAAACCGCTTGGAGTGGAAGCTGTATCCATCAATAGAAATGGGTGTCCCCCAATAAAAGTGAAATGCGATTCTTTCATCGGCGGCGAAACAGAGCTTATGGGGGATAAAAGCTCGCAATATTTTTCTTCAATACTTGTAGCGGCGCCTTATGCAAAAAAAGATGTAAGGATAAAAACTATTGGAGAACTGAGTTCAAAACCTTACATAGATGTAACAATCCAGTCGATGGATGATTTTGGAGTAAAAGCAAGCCATGACAATTATGACGCTTTTACGGTTAAATCAGGACAGGGATACGCTGCAAAAGAAATTTCAATTGAGGGCGATTATAGCAATGCAGCATATTTCTTTGCAGCTGTTGCAATACTTGGCGGAAAAGTGAAGGTCACAAACCTTAGAAAAGACTCAAAGCAAGGAGACAGTTTCTTTGTCAGGGCGCTAGAAAGAATGGGGTGCCAGGTAAAATGGGAAAAAAACTTTGTCGAGCTCTCAAGCAACAAAAAACTCAACGGTATAGGCATGGTCGACATGAACAATTATCCAGATATTGTGATGCCGCTTTCTGTCGTCGCTTCTTTTGCTGATGGAAAAACGAAGATCACAAACATTGCTCACCTGAAGTTCAAGGAATCGGACAGACTCACTGTTACCGTGGACGAGCTAAAAAAATTGGGCGCGGATGCGACTTGCGATGACGATTCAATAACCATCAATGGAAAATCGGGCGAGGACCTGCACGGCGCAATAATTAACTCACACAATGATCATAGAATAGCCATGAGTTTTGCGATAGCGGGGCTAAAAATCGACGGAGTTTCAATAGAGAACCCTGAAGCCGTGAATAAAAGCTTCCCCGAGTTTTTTGAAGAAATAGAGAAGATATTAAAGAGATAGACCAGTAATATGTCATAAAACAAAGATGATTTTATGAGCGGAAATACATTTGGGAAAATATTTAAAGTAACTACTTTCGGCGAAAGCCACGGACTTGCAGTAGGCTGCATTGTCGATGGATGCCCTGCGGGGCTTGCAATAAGCGAGGCAGATATCCAGATTGAACTTGATAAAAGAAAACCAGGCAGCGGAGCCGCTGGAACCACCCGAAAAGAATCTGACACAATAAAAATACTTTCGGGCACTTATGAAGGAAAAACAACAGGAACACCGATATGCCTGCTAGCTTACAATGAAAGCCAAAACGCTTCCCACTACGAAAACCTAAAGCACTTATTCAGACCGGGACATGCTGATTACGCTTACTTCATGAAATATGGTATTAGGGACCATAGGGGCGGAGGCAGAAGCTCTGGAAGAGAAACTCTCGCAAGGGTCGCAGCCGGCGCAATTGCCAAAAAGATACTTGCTAAATATGGGATAAGTGTTGTGGCTTACACAAAATCAATAGGCCCAATTAGTGCAAAAAAATTTACTCAAAAAGATGTTGATAGTTCTGGGACGGATCAATTCAAGTGCCCTGATAAATTGGCATCAAAGAAAATGGAAAAACTTATCGCTGATGTTGCAGCAAAAAAAGATTCGATTGGCGGAACGGTTCAAATCATCGCAAGAGGAGTTCCGGCGGGACTTGGAGAACCAGTATTTGAAAAACTTGACGCTGAAATTGCCTGCGCGCTCATGAGCATTGGCGCTGTAAAAGGCGTTGAAATTGGTTCAGGGTTTTGCGCGGCAACAATGGCTGGATCAGAAAATAATGATCAAATACGGTCAAAAAATAAAAAAGCAGAATTTTTGACTAATAATGCAGGCGGAATACTCGGAGGCATAAGCACCGGTCAGGATATTATAGCAAACATCTCAGTAAAGCCGACCGCTTCAATCTCAAAAAAACAAAAAACAATTAATACATCTATGGCTGAGGAAGACATTGAAGTAATTGGAAGACATGACATTTGCATTTGTCCAAGAATTGTTCCGGTAGCCGAATCTATGGTGGCGCTTGTTTTACTTGATGTACTTCTTTTGCAAAACGCCAAAAGATTAATGTAGATTCTTTTCTTCGAAAAAATTTTGCCAACTAATCAGAGATTGTCATCTTCTCAGGATATGAACCAAGAACCTTTAAAAGATCGCAAAGCTCGCCAACAAGTTTAAGCGCTGAAACAACTCTCTTTTCTTCGGCATGGCCTTCGAATTCGACGAAGAACACCACATCCCAAAGTTTTTTCTTTGATGGCCTGCTCTCGATCTTAGTCATGTTCACTTTCTTTTTAGCAAGCACACCCAAGACCTTATAGAGGGCCCCAGGAATATTCTTTGTGGAAAATAATATCATAGTCTTGTCTCTTCCGCTGGGCTTTGAGAGCTGTTTACCTATGACAAAAAATCTTGTCCTATTCTCCTTGTCGTCATTAATATTTCTTTCAAGCACCTTGAGCGAGAATTTTTCAGCCGCAAGTTCAGATGAGATGGCTGCAGCCCCTTTTTCTTTTGATGCACGTTCAGCGGCGGCAGAAGTCGATGATTCGCTGAAAAGTTCAGCATCAGGAAAGTTCTTGGACAAATATTTTGCGCATTGGGCAAGAGCCTGAGAATGCGAATATATCTTTGTTATCGTTTCCTTTTTTTGGCCGCAAGCATTGCTTGAATTGCAGGCATTACTAGCGATACAATGAGAAACGGGAATTATTACTTCAGCGCATATCTTCAGATTATGATCCATGAATAAATCAAGGGTCCTTGTTACGCTTCCCTCATAAGAATTTTCGACAGGCACGACTCCAAAATCAGATTTTCCTAGTTCAACGCTGGCAAAAACATCATCAAGTGTCTTTAAAGGAACAAAATCTGCACCCGCACCGAAATGTTTTATCGCCGCCGAATGGGTGTAAGTAGTTTCCGGGCCCAAAAATGCTATTTTCATCGTATACCAGAAAAAATATTTGTTAGCTCGTGTTTTTAATCCTTACATGCCTGCAAAACTTCACTAGAATGCTTTTTAATGAGATAAAACCTACATAATATGCCTACTCAAGATTGGCAGGAGATAGAAATGAATCATAAATTATTGGCTGCATTTGCGGCAATGATATTAGTTATTTCTTTCTTTGGAATAGCTTTCGCAGAGAATGGAGATTCTACGACTTCAAAAGCACCCCAAGCGGACGCTTTGAAGGAAAAGTACCAAGAAAGAATTGACAACGCAAAAGAAGCTTTCATAAAAGCGCAGGAAAAATTCGACAAAGTGAAGGAAGATTTTAACATAGCAAAAGACAAATGGATACAGGCAAAGAAGGTTTGGGACTCAAATAAGTCCGATACAAACAAGTTCTTTACCCACGCAAAAAATTATTTGCTAAAATCCACTGAAAAGATGCAGAACCATCTTGAGTTAAGCAAAACAAGAGTTTTGAGCATGAAAAATATCAGCGAAGCAGACCTTAACGATTTAATCGAAAAATATGATCTGACGATAGCTGAACTTGACGCAATAATTGTAAAGATCAACGCAGCAACAGACAAGAACGACTTGGCAGCAATTGCTGAAGAGATAAAGAACGTTTGGATGAACGCAAAGAATTTGGCAAAAAGAAATGCAGGACTAATTGTTTCAGCGAACGTTGCAAAACTCATAGACAACACAAGCAATGTCATCGCAAAAATCGAAGCAAAAGCGATAGAATTTGACAATAACGGCCTTGACATGACAGCAACATTCGAAAAGATTGCCCAAGCCAAAGCGTACATCGTTTCAGCTCAGGACCAACTGGACATAGCAATAAACAATTTCCAGAACGTCAACGGACTTGAAACAGATGCTAATTTCATGAGCGAAGGGAAGGCTGCAATTCGAGAGGCGCATTCAAATCTGAAAAAAGCACACGAAAGCGCTAAATTAGCCATCCAAGAAATGGTTAAGGCAAAGAAAGCCGCAGGAATTTCTGATGCCCCAGAAGATTCGAACGCAAGAACAGATGAAAATAACGGGGTGAACGCATGAAAACAATAATAGCAATAATGGCTCTCCTGATTGCAGCAATGCTGATGTTTGGCTGCACGCAGCAAAACAATGGAGCAAATGCTTCAGCAGATACGAGCGAATTAAGCGCAGATACTGCAGCACTAGCTAATGATCTGTCAACGATTGAATCAGATCTTGACACGACACTTGATACAACAGAACTAGACAATATTCAAAACATAGATGCAAGCGACCTCAACTAGAGGATCGCTTCATCTTTTTCTTTTTTTTAAAAAATAATTTTATTCAACAAAAAATTAAATAATAAACATCTTTTCATGAAATTTTATAAAAAAAACAATAATTATGCTTTTGTTAATGAATTAAAAGGTTTTGTGAACCAATTCATAACATGTATTCAAACAATAATACGCAAAATTCTGCCGCACAAAATCCAACTGCAACGCAAGACAAGCCGCAGAAGTCATCAAATTCATTTGAACCAAAGAAATTTCTTTTTGTTTCGGACGAGAGTCTTAGTGGAGATTTAGCTTGGCAAGTGAAAAAAGAAGGCCATCAAGTAAAGTGTTACATAAAAAGAGAAAGCGACAAAGATGTGTTTGATGGATTTGTGGATAAGACCGACAATTGGGAAGCGGAAATTGATTGGGCTGATACGATAGTTTTTGACGATGTGGGATTTGGGAAGACTGCTGATGCTTTGAGGGCAAAAGGGAAACTAGTTGTTGGCGGAAGCGTTTATACTGATAAATTGGAAGAAGACAGGGAATTTGGGCAAAATGAAATGAAGAGAGTAGGGATGTCAATCTTGCCTCATTGGGATTTCTTGGACTTTGACTCGGCCATAAAATTCATAAAAGATAATCCGGACAGATATGTATTCAAGCCTTCAGGAAACATAGCATCCACCCAAAAAGGAATATTATTTTTAGGACAGGAAGAAGACGGCAAAGACATAATAGAGATACTTGAGCAAAACAAGAAGCTTTGGGCAAAAAAAATAAGGCGCTTCCAGTTGCAAAAGATGGCGGTAGGAGTTGAAGTTGCAGTGGGGGCATTTTTTAACGGCGAAGATTTCATTACCCCGATAAATGTTAACTTTGAACACAAAAAACTTTTTCCTGGCGAGATAGGACCTTACACAGGAGAAATGGGCACGCTAATGTTTTGGTCGCAGCCAAACAACATCTTCAAGGAAACTCTTTTGAAAATGAAAGAAGATCTGGCAAAATCCAAATATGTGGGCTATATTGATATTAACTGCATAGTAAACCCGAAAGGAATATTCCCGCTTGAATTTACTTCGCGCTTTGGCTATCCGACAATAAGCATTCAAATAGAGGGAGTTACTTCAGGATGGGGCGAAATTCTTTATCGAATGGCAAACAAAGAAAAATTCGAGCTAAAGACAAAAAAGGGATTCCAAATAGGAGTCGCTGTTGTTGTACCTCCATTTCCGTTTGAAGACAAGGATGAGGTATTAATCTACAAGGATCTTTCAATACTCTTCAAGAAACCTAGTCTTGAAGGAGTCCACTTGGGAGATGTAAAACTCAACAACGGAGTTTGGACAATTGCTGGCGAAACAGGGTGGGCGCTTGTAATAACCGCATCAGCATCAACTGTAGATGAAGCAAGAAAGACTGTTTATAGAAGGGTGAAGAACATAATTTTGCAGAACATGTATTACAGAACGGATATAGGATTAAGATGGTTTGAAGATTCTGACAGACTGCATAACGAAGGATACTTGCATAGCAGCGAAATGTAAAAACGCAAAATAGAACACGATGAAATGTTTTGAAAGATGGTGCTAGTTTGAACGGCAAAAAAATAGCTCTCGAAATGATAAAAAAAACTTATTGCAGACTAAAGCCTTCGCTCTTAGGAGGGGTAGGAATATTTGCGATTGATGATATCCCAAAAGGAATTAATCCATTCGCATCAGCGCCTAAGCCAAAGTGGATAAGGCTTAATGCAAGGGATCTTGCAGGACTTGACAAGGAAAGAAAAAGACTTGTTGATGATTTTTATGTCAAGCAAAAAGACGGGACCATATGGGTAAACAAGACAGGATTCTACGGGATGGATATGTCTTTCTATATCAACCATTCAAAGAATCCGAACATGGTTGAAAAGAAAGGCGGAGATTATTTTGTAACAAAAAGAAAAATAAAAAAAGGCGAAGAATTAATTGTCGATTACGGAACTTACGACAGCGAATGGAAGTAAAAAAACTGATTTGGAGCAAGAACAATGGCAAAATATCCTTCAAAAGTAATCGACAATGCTTACGGCAAGGCCCTTATCGCCGCAAAAGATTTGGAAACGGGAACGATTGTTGAGCGATTTTTGGGCAAAGTAATCAAATACTCTGAAGTCAGCGACCATATGATTTGCCACGCAATATTTGTCGGAGAAAAAGGCGAAGACAAGTGGATTGAATCAAACACCGACGCCATCAGGGCGAATCACTCCTGTGAACCAAATTGCACTATTGACGAGAAACTAAATATTGTTACAACTAAACTTGTCAAAAAAGACGAGGAACTTACATTCAGCTACAATATGCTAGATGAGGGCGAAGCCCCAAAAGACTACTTTTGGGATTCCAGATGGAACTTTGAATGCAAATGTGGATCAAAAAACTGCCAGAAAAACATTGACAAATACATAAAACCCGTTTTTAAAAAATAAGTCTTATTTACAGCCAAGTTGACCCATACAAATAAGTATATATTGCCTTCAGAACAGACTCTTTTAGAAAAACTTCATCTTTTGGAGGAATAAAACATGGGCGTAATTAAAACTGTGGGCGTACTTGGAGCAGGATTTGTTGTTGGCGCAATAGTAATGTTTGGAATAGCGCTTGTAGCTGTGCTGATTTTAGGATTCATGGGATATGTTCCTTTCCTTTCGGATGTTATGGGAACGGCAAAGCAAAAGGACCTCGGAGTAAAATTCTCATCTGCTGATTATGCTTCAGGAATCGCAAAAATCCCAGGACACACAATCAAGAATGCTAGCGGAGCTTGCTTAACTTGCAATTACACTTCAACCGGATCGGTGCCGGTGCAGGATTCCTTCTCGCAGGAAGAATTTACCGCGCAAATGAATGCGCTTAACGAAGAAAAAGGACCAATAAAAGATATGCAGTTCAAGTTCAACGGAGACGGATCCATTGAGGCTTCCGGAATGTCAACTGACCCGAACTTAAAAGGCCCAATATATGTTAAAGGAATAATTGATAGTTTCACAACTGAGGGCGTAGAGCTTAATGTTGAAGAAGCTGCATTTGGAAACATAGGGCTTAGCGGAGAGCAGCTTGCTATGGCAGAGGATTATGCAAACCAAGCGATACAAATGTTTTTTGCAAAGAACCCCGGCCTAAGCGTGGATGACATAAGCATAGGCGAAGGATTTATTGATTTTGATGGAACTTTCCCAAAAAGTATTGTGGGCGAGTCCAACTGAGGTGGAAAAAATGGATAATAAGGTAACAATAGTTGCATTGCTTGCACTTTTGGCACTAATGCTCTTAGGCTGCACACAAGGCGACAACAATACGCTCAACGGAGACACTAATACTCTGACAAGCAGCAACACAGGACTTAACGGAACTGGATCAACAACGGATGTATTTGGTGCATTTAAGAGTTACATGCTCATGCTGCCTCAATACTACGCAGCATACGACTATGTTGTGCAATCAGAAGAAACACAAAACATTGTAATGCAGAACTGGTATAAGGGAAACAATGTAAAAGTTGTGACTGAAACCCAAGGAACCATTTCAAGCATATTCTTCATTGATGGAAATGCGTATATGTGCACAGAAACAAACGAAACTGTGGCATGCTATTCCATTACAACAGGAGAAACTCAAATCAGCTATTCTGATGAGATAAAGAAAAACATAGACAGTTACGAAGACAAGGTTGTTTATGATGGAACAAGAACTGTTCTTGGACAAACAACACAGTGCTATAAGACAACTGAAGAAGAAACTGAATCAAAGTTCTGCTACAACCAGAAAGGAGCAACGCTCTATATGGAAGGAACTTCAAGCGAATCCACTTGGACTGCTGAAGCTACAGACTACTCTGAAACAGTTTCAGACTCGGAGTTTATCTTGCCTGCAGAAGCGCAAGATCTCTCGGACCTCTTCGGCGACGCGTTCGGTGCTGACTATAACGCAGAAGACTATAACTGGGAATCAGATTACAACTGGGAAGAATAAATAAGTTAGAGAAAATAAGACAATTACGGTGGTGGGTTAAGTGACCCACCATTCTACTTTTTATACATAACAAATATTCTCCTAATCGCCTAATTTAGGGATGATTTTGGGCAAAGCTTATATAGAAAAAAGCAATTGTACTATTCGTGGTTACAATGAAGAAGATACTTAAAAAAACAGCAAAAAAAGCATCAAAACCTGTTCAAAAGCCAACTAAGTCGGCCCAAAAGACTGAAGAGGGCATTAACCCAAAAGTGAAAAAACTTCTAGCAACCTTAAACGAAAAACAACTTGCTTACACTAACCTTGAACTTAAGAGTCCAAAGAACGGAGAGTACATGCTCACAGTATTCCACTTTTTGCCCGGAAAGAACTTAAACGTTCTTCAGGCAGCAGCAGAAATCGCCGCAGAGTCTTCAACAGGAACCAATTTTCCAGTGCAAACAGAAACTCCTTTCTCAAAGGAAATGAATGCACTTGTTTACAAAGTAGATCTTGATAACGAGCTTGTTTGGATAGCTTTCCCTTGGAGACTATTTGACAGAGTGGGCAATATACAGAACATTTTGACTTATGTTGTCGGAAATGTTTTAGGAATGAAAGAAGTCAGTGCGCTTAAACTGCTCGACATCTGGTTCCCCCCAGCAATGCTTGAACAGTATGACGGGCCAAGCTACACGCTTGACGATATGCGAAAATATTTGGGAGTTTACGGAAGACCAATACTAGGAACAATAGTAAAACCAAAGATGGGCCTCACTTCTGCAGAGTATGCTGAAGTTTGCTACGACTTTTGGGTTGGCGGAGGAGATTTTGTAAAAAACGACGAGCCACAGGCAGATCAGGATTTTTGTCCGTACGAGAAAATGGTTGCTCATGTAAAGAAAGCCATGGACAAAGCGGTGAAAGAGACTAGAAAAAAGAAAGTTCACTCGTTCAACGTTTCAGCTAGCGATTTTGACACGATGATAAAAAGATGCGAAATGATAAAAGCTGCCGGGTTTGAAAAAGGAAGTTATGCTTTCCTAATAGACGGAATCACAGCAGGTTGGATGGCAGTTCAGACTCTTAGAAGAAAATATCCTGATACTTTCATTCACTTCCACAGAGCATCCCACGGAGCATACACAAGAGAAGAGAATGTTTTCGGCTTCTCAGTATTAGTTCTCTCAAAATTTGCTAGACTCGCAGGAGCTAGCGGAATACATACAGGCACTGCCGGCGTAGGAAAAATGGCAGGATCCCCTGAAGAGGATGTCATTGCAGCGCACAATATTTTAGGATACAAAAAGAAAGGGCATTTTTTCGAGCAAAGCTGGTCAAAGATACCTGAAAAGGACGAGGACGCAATTAAGCTGGTTCACGCAGATATCCTCCACCACATAATACTTGATGACGATGATTGGAGAGGAGTAAAGAAGTGCGCACCGATAATTTCTGGCGGACTTAACCCTACTCTCCTAAAACCATTCATTGATGTGATGGGCAACGTTGATTTCATTACAACAATGGGAGCGGGATGTCATGCGCACCCACGCGGAACAAAAGCAGGAGCAACAGCGCTTGTTGAAGCTTGCGAAGCTTACAAGAAAAAAATACCTCTTGACACTTACGCAAAAACTAGACCAGAACTAAGAGAAGCTATTGAATTTTTCTCAAAGAAGAAAACCGCTGAAGTCAAAAACGCGGAAAGCACGGAGAAGAATTGAGCAGGTGATAAGCATGGTTGATGCCGGAGTTGCAATAGCAGGAATAATAATGCTGATGTTTGGCATGTTCTACCTGTTTTTCTTCCTAATTTGGATCTTATTTGCAGTAGCAATGCTTGTAGGATTTGTTCTTTGGATACTGATGATAATTGATGCAGTTCAGAGAAAATTTCCAAATGAGAATGACAAAGTGCTGTGGATAATAATTCTGGTATTTATAGGAATTCCTGGCGCAATACTATACTACCTAATGGTCAAGTCAAAAGACAAGAAAACAAAAGCTTCGGCTAAAAAATAGAAAGCCCATAAATAGCCTTATATTCAAGCAAGGCTGAATTTACTTATGAGCCCTTCCATTTCAGCAGCGAGGCAACAAATTGAGTCAAGAATCAAGCGACTTCGCATCCAAAAAAGACTTCTTGAAAGAAAAACCCCAATCCTTGAAGGGCATTACGCGCAATATGCCCGCCGACTAAAAGGACTTCAAGCTCACCCAGAATCTCACTCAAAAGCCACAAACTATATCGACATTCATTACTATACCACAAAAAAAGGCGAGTACAAACAAAGACCTTATGATATGCTCAGGGAAAGAAATAGGCAAAAAGCCGAGATTGTAAAAAAACTTGCCGCAAGAATGTCGGAGAGCCAGACAAAAAACAATGATGCAATTCTTGATGCAAGAAGAAAAACTTATGACCTTGAAGAAAAACTAATCAAGCTTGACAAGCGACTGGGACTACTCGCAAAAGCAAGAAGGGCGCGTAAAGACATAAATGCGCAAAATAAAAGATTCTCAACACAACTTTCTGATCCGAAAGTATTTGATGAATATACTGAAAAGGTTTCATGGGAGCTTTATAGATTTTTTAGAAACAAAAAGATACGCCTTCCTTACTTTGAAAGAGACAAATATATACTTGAAAGATCTTCCCCCGAACTTTCATCCACAAGAGCCCTTGGCGCAATCTTTGGACAAATCGCAAGAGAAAGCAAAACCATTCCATTGAAAGATTTTACGGAAGAATTTCCTGCGATGCTAAGAAAACAAGGCATCAAAAGCGTTCTTGAGATTGGCCCTGGAGGAACTGGGGTAATCGATTTATTAATTAACAGCGGTATTGCGGGAAAGGCTGGACTTATGATAAGCGCAATTGACACTCACTTAAGCGAAGAGAGGATTTCCGAATTAAAAGAAAAAAAAGTTGAGGTTGTTCACAAAAATGCAAAAAATATTTCTGGGGAGTTTAATGGAAAAAAATTCGACCTGATTATTGGCGTAGGAGTTCTAGGCGCAGGCGGACTAAGCGGCCAGACATTTCAAGACAACGCTATTTCTTTTTCACTTGATTCACATAAAATAGCAAAAAGCGCTGTTGAAGCGCTTAGTTCGAACAAAAACGCGATGTTTTGTGCAGCGCCGATATTCGGACTCACTACGCTTAGGCAAAGAGCCGTTGAAAGGTTTGCAAAAATCGCTCAATGGTCCCCTCTTACCCAAAAGAATGTGGAGCGCGCAGAAGGCACCCTATTCAGAATGAGGCCGCCAATGATGACTCGCGGGGTCGGAATGGTTAATGCGCGCGAATCGGTTGATGCACATTTTGACTGGATGGAAAGAAACAGGCAGTATTATGATTATGGAACCAAACTCATCTCAGGCGCTCCGAGCCTTGTAATCCTTAAGAGAAAATGAAAAAACCCTCCAATTAAATACTGAATAGAGCTATAAATCATCATGAAAATTGCAAAAACAGTATCAATCTTTTTTTTGCTAATTATATCATTTTTTGGCATCGCTCACGCCGAAACAAGCGCCTGCCCTAACGAAACTGAAGGCGGAGTATGCATCACTTGCAGCGGAGCAGCATGCATGAACAGCTGGAATGAGGACATCTGCGCAGGCACATTCTACAGCGAAAGTTTCGGAAATGTAATGTTGGTTGGAGGAAGTGACCCCTGTGTATGTTACTGCCCTTTTTCTTTGTACATGGATTACTACAACAGCAAATGTGACGTTTGCCCCTCAACAAAATGCGATTCAAGATATTACCAGACAGGCGGGCACTGCGATTGGACAACCCAAGGAACATGCACCTATGACAGCTCTATTGTTTGCGAAAATGGATGTAATCCTGTCACTAACGAATGCAATGGCACGCCGGACCTTTGCGATGAAGTGACTTGTTCGGCCACACGATGCAACGGAAATAGTTTAGAGACCGGGAGCCAGGGCTGTGATCCAGCAACCGGTGACTGCACTTATTCATCATCCGCTCCTTGCCCGAATGGATGCGACTACAGCAAATCAGAATGTCTCCCCGACGCATCATCTGAACAGGACCCCTGCGTTGGAGTAACTTGTGATAACATTTGCACCCCCGGACTTTCGGCATACGATGCGACCGGCGCAAATACCGAAGCGATGAATGGCATTCTAAAATATGACGGCGAATGCGATTCGACCGCAAGCATAACCGGGAATGACTTGTGCTATTATTCTGAAAAAACATGTTTTGAATGCAGTGCCAACAAAAAAGATTGCATAGAGATTTGTGACAACGGAGTTAATGATAATCTTGATGCAAGAGTTGATTGCGACGAACCGTCATGTGCAACTTCTCCAGCATGCAGTTGTATGACATCTTCCGGTGGCTCAGGCTGGACCGCACTCGCGAAAGATTCAAAGCCAAGCGGATCAATCAATGTAATAATTGTGGGGGATGAATTTCAAAGCATAAAACAGCTTGAAAGGGATGCAAAATTTTTGGGTCAGGCGTCACTAATCGCATCTGCATTTGGAGGGGTTGAACCTTTCAAATCAAACATCAGCAGATTCAAGTTCTACTCGACAAGAGTTAATGCCGGAAAATCAGAAGGGGCTGATCCAGTGGCATATGCGATGCAAAAATGCAACTCAAGCGACAAAGATTATTATATTTCATTGCACGGCAAGAGCACGGAAGAAGGCGGAAAGGCTGATATATGCGGAAACAAATTGCAGATATTCAAGACTCTAGGTCTCACAAATATGGAATTACAGTTATACGCGTTGCATGAGTTCGGCCACGCATTCGGATGCCTTTGGGATGAATATGACACACATTATGACAATCTTGATGACTCACTTTATTCTGATATAGACCAGCAGAAATATGACCAAATTTATCTTAAGCAATTCAAGAAAGCCAAGGCAGAAGGGGACACGGTCAAGATGAAAGATATCGAAAAACAAATATCCGTTCCTTCGGCAGCAGGCACATATAGAAAATCATGGCAATGGATGATACATGGAATGTATTATGATACGACAAATTGCTCTGTGCAAGTTGATGTAACTGGCGCGGATTGCGTGCAAGATTTTTCATCAATCCTTTCAGGAAGAAATTGGTTCACAAAAACCCCCGAGTGCTTCGCAGGGTGCACTGCACCTTTTTGGTTCAAATCAACAAAAGACGATACAATAATGAGAGATGTTCAAGACGGGGGATGGAAATCATTCCTTAACGGAGCGGCACCAACTTACAGCCCCACTGCAAGAGCATATCTTGAAAGCAAGATACTAAACACCCCTATCGTTCGCTGGGTGAACCCGAAAAGTATTCCTTCAATTACTGAGAATCCAGGCGCGGGCGGATCGCTACCATCGGAGTGGGAAAAATGAACAAGAAAATAATCTTTACTTTGGCATTGATGCTAATCTTCTTCGGCATTTTTGCAAACGCAAGCTACATTCTGCAGTTAAGATATGAAAATGGACAAGTTATACAGGAAGCGGTTTATCCGAGCAATGCTGATGCCACGCCAAGCGCCGACGACGCATTAGAGCTTACTCTTGGCAATTACTCCACCACAATTGGATTCCCAATGTTAGAGGCGGTTGATAGTCCTAGCGGAGCTGCAGGAGTTCATGAAAAATCATCCCCAAGAATATTTGTGATAGTCGATGAAGTGCCTACAGGCACCACCCTGGCAATTCAGGATGTTACTGGAAATGTTCTTTTATCCGAACCACTAAAGCAGGCAGTTGAAGAAGGAGAATTTTCGCAAGCCCAGACAGACTTAGTTCAAAACGACTCTTCTTCAGGGATAGGCGCAATAGTTGGAATAATAATTATGCTAATCATTGCAGTTGTAATTGTAGCTATTCCAGTAGTAGTCATAGGAGCAGTAGTTTTTCTTTTTATTTTGAAAAAGAAGCCGAAAAAGAAATAGATAATGAAAATAATTTAAAATAAAGCAAAACTAGCTTTAGTTCCATCCGACTACTCTAAATCTCGCAGGCAATAATTCAGGCGTGAGACCTTCTCTTTTCAACTTGGTTCTTATTGCAAGACTGAGTTCAAGAATATCGTCGTGAGCGATTGTCGCATGTTTTTTTGAATCAAACTTCCAAAGTTCCTGTCGCGCTTCAGAGCTTAGGCGAACGCCCGGAATTGGGGCCGATTTTGACAAGGGAGTTTTATCTACGCGTCTCATAAAAATGAATGTTTTACCTGATCAGTCAGATTTCCACAAGCCATGAATGTTGCAATACGCTCTTGCTGAGACATTTTTTGCAATTCCGTTGAAACAAAATTCCCATTCAGGCAATGCACCCACTACAAAATTCTTTCTCAAAACCAAATCATCCAGTATTAATTCCACCCATTCAATATGATGCTCAGCAAGCATAGGGTGAGGGATTGAGCCGATTTTTACCTTGTACCCGCTCGAAGTCAGCTCTATTATTGGTTTATGTTTCTCTACCCCTTCAGTAGTGGTTTTCGGTTCAAGAAGCTTCATTGCACTGCCGCAACAGGCCATGCTTCTGCCGCCGTGAATTACTTCAACAATAATCCCACATGTTTCGCACTTGTAAATTGAATTCTCTTCAGCCATAAACAACACCACTATAATTCAAGCGCGATGAGAATAAAAAGGAATTGTGAAGAAAAAAAGAATTATTTTTTTAAGTGATCAATGCTGTTGAAAAGAAGCGTCTTAACTTCTCCTTTTGAATTTATCTCAAACACTGAAAGAGAAGTGTTCCCATAATGGTGTTTGTTTATTTCATCGTGAGATTTTCCCAAAAGCCGCATGAGTATTATTTTGTTCATGGTTCCGTGCGCCACAACAAGACAATCTTTGCGCTCGCCCATAACTTTGTTCAAAAATCTTTTTGCCCTCACATCAAGATCCGAATAGCTTTCCCCTTCCCCAATTCTAAAATCCCATTTGTCAGCTTCCCTTTTTTCCCAATCCTCAGGATACTTCGCCCGTATTTCATCAGAGTTCAACCCATCAAAGTGACCAAAATCGAGCTCAATAATGTCAGAGTCCTCCATCACTTTGATGCCCTTATGATGCTTGGCGATTTCTTTTGCGGTGTGCTTGGCCCTTTTCAGCGGGCTTGAATAAATTAGAGCTATGCTTTCACTAGAGAGGCGCTCTGCTATCTTTTTTGCCTGTTTAATTCCTTCGGCTGAAAGCGCAACATCAGTGCGCCCCTGGAGACGATGAGGGTCCTCTTTATTCCAAACTGTCTCCCCATGACGTATAATATATAGGTTCATGACGCGGGGAGCCGGATTCGCTTCCGGTGTTTGTAGTGTTTTTGGTTGGTAGTTAGCGAGTTCACTTTTTTCTAACTTGTTTTTTGATTCCATTAAAACCAACTCCCCAACAACAAAGTAATCGCCTTTATATATTACTTTGTAGTTATCAAATATATGAAAAAACAAAACTATTTGATTTTGTTGATAATTCTTGTAATTTGCACTTTATTTATTATTGGGTGCACCCAAAATAATCCAAAAGCAGGGCAAGTAAGTTGCCATGATACCAATTCTGATTCTAATTGCATATGTAACATTGATGAAGTTCGAGTTCATACTGTCCCCCTGGATGGAAAATCAACATATGTGTGCAAAGTTGCTGAATGCGTAACAAATGATGATTGTATAGCCAAATATGGTCAAAATCAGGCTTGTTATAAAACAGATAACGTTAATGCCAACAATGGCTGGTGTGATACCAGACTAATAACAAACTGATTGACCTACTTATTTCTCGTCAGTTATTTATTGAATATTCTAGTCACTTGATAAAAAAGATTAGTTTGTTACGCGGGGAGCCGGATTTGAACCGACGGGTCCTTTCGGACACGGTTTTCGAGACCGTCGCATTAGACAACTCTGCCATCCCCGCAACTGCCACTAAGATAAGTTGGGTTGTCGAGCTTTTTTAAGTCTTGTGTTGCTGTTCAAAAACAAAAAATGCCAGTAGATTCGCAAATGCCCTAAGGCAATATATATTAAGAGTTTGACACTGCACTAAGTTACATTGGAGGTCATTATATGACACACGTTCAAAATAATATTGCCATAGGGGGATTTATTGCAGCAGCTTTTTTTATAATAATATTGCTCGTAATATTCTCGCCAATAGCTGTAGTGCCCGCAGGGCATGTTGGAATAAAAGACACTTTTGGTGCAGTAGAAGACAATTATCTTCCGTCAGGACTACACTTCAAAAATCCTTTCACTAATGTGAGTAACATGGACATGAGAACGCTCGAATTGAAAGAAACTGTTTCTTCAGCAACCAGCGAAGGACTGATAATCACAACCGATGTGAGTCTGCTTTATCACGTGGATTCGTCCAAAGCTGTTGATATCTACAAGACAGTTGGTCCGGGATATTCTTTCGAAAGCATAATTACACAGCCAAACATCCGATCGATTGTAAGAGA
>JBBSVX010000044.1:0-2185 GCA_038046585.1 archaeon | reverse complement strand
TTGCTCCAGGCCTGGTTGGTTGCATTGCTTACTCAAAGGAAATGATTGGGGAACCATTTACAAGGGTACTATTATCCAATTCTTCTGACAAGACTTGGTGGTGTAATTATGCCCCAGATATAGAAAATGTCGGAAACTTTTTGATTAAGAATCTCCAAGAGAAAGATTTTGCAAGCGAATACTATGAGCATTATCACGCCCTCTGTATAGAAACCAAGGCAAAATGCGAGTCTGTAAGAAAAATGGACTTACATAAATTAAACCAGCAAAAATTGTTGAAAAATTATATCAAGCTAATTGAAACAACAATGAGATTCTATGCCCTAACCCTTGATATTGATGCAATGGACATAATGGCCGAAAAAGCGATAAAAACATCAATAAAACAAGCGCTTGAAGGAATTTCAGACAAGGAACTTGCCAGAAAATATAATACCCTTGTGACGCCGGTCGGGATATCTTATGTAACTAAAGAGCAACTCGAACTTTATGGAATTGCCTTAAAGATCCAAGAAAATAAAAAGACACACGAATTGTTCTTTTACGAAAACAAAATCCTTTTGGAAAAACTAAAAGAACAAAATCCGAAAATAATTGATTCGATTCAAGCTCTTGTTGAAAAGTATTGGTGGACCAGTCTGGGATGGTCCACAATCAAAATAAAAAATGTTGATTCCATGCTTTTGGACCTTAAGAACATTCTCGAAGAGAATCCAAATGTTGAACCTGAGATAAAACGGATAAATGCATTTGCGATTAATTCCAAGAAAGAAAAAGAAAAAACCCTCAAGGAGTTAAAAAACAGTAAAATAAATGCGCTTGTAGACATTTTCGAAGAATATTTTTATTTACATGATTTGCGAAAAGAAATGCAAATGCGCGCCACCTATTCGCTCAATTTAATATTATTCGAGCTTTCAAGACGCTTTGGCTATAAGTTCACGGATCTTTCTTGGGCTTGGCCGGCTGAAATTGAGACATTAATCAGAACTGGAAAGTTTAATCAGGAAAAAGCATTAGCTAGAAAAGAGTCCTTTCTTACAATAGTGACAGAAGATGGAACAGAGGAGTTTATTGGAGAAGAAGCAACTTTACGAAGAAAGCAAGAGCTTGCAGCAGATATTGAAGGCATTCATGATTTTGGGGGAGTCCCAGCCTCGATTGGGAAAGTAAGGGGAAAAGTGAAAATTTGCTTTGGCGCAGCGGATGCAATAGCTAAAATCGAAAAAGGCGATATTTTGGTCGCTTCAATGACTACCCCCGACTTTCTTCCAGCAATGAAAAAAGCCAGTGCGATTATTACAGACGAGGGGGGGATAACAGCCCATGCTGCAATTGTTGCAAGAGAATTAAAGATTCCTTGCATTGTTGGCACGAAGATTGCGACAAAAGTTCTTTCAGACCTAGACCTAGTTGAAGTTAATGCAAACCATGCAGTAGTAACAATTATTGAAAAAGCCGGCAAATAACCAAATTTAATTGAAATTGACGCGGTGAAGGGCGCCGTAAGAATAACTGAAAACTGATTTCTTGCAGCCAGGCAAAAGCCTTATATTCTTTGGAAAATAAGATATTTCAGGTGATAAGAAATGCCAGTGACATTAAGAAGACATTTGAGAACTGTTAAGGATGCTGCCGGAAAAAGGGTTGTACCTATCTCCGCAAAGAAAGAAGGATTTGTTATTGGCCGAGCGCAAATGATTGCCAGCGGAGCGAGAAGAATTAAGAGCTATTCAACTGAAGCTGAGAGAGGAATACTTGCCGCAAAAGCAGCGCAGAAGTCCATCGGAATTAGACGAGGGAATGTGAAGCTTCCAAAAGAAATAGGCTGGGCTAATTTTTTCGTGAATGAAAAAAAAGCAATGGACATTTTGAAGAACAAATACGGCGGAAACGAGATACTTGGGAGAAACGCCTGGCTTAAGGGCGACACGATGGAAGGATCACTTCAGCCGGCAAAACCTTTCGCTGAAATCATAGTTAAGCGCAGACTCGGTCTTGCTCTTGCAGCAGAAGCCGGTAAAGGCGGGTTTGGGAGGAAGGCGATTCCAATCAACGATGTTCTTTTGGATAATGTAACTCACTCCTGGATCGTAGAGTCGGTTGTGCAAAGACTCACCCACGGACTTTCAAACGCACCGAAAATGGTAGCCTCTCCAAAAGAAGGCACAGGACTTCAGATGGC
>JBBSVX010000043.1:0-18613 GCA_038046585.1 archaeon | reverse complement strand
AGTTTTTCTACTTTCCCAAAAAGCGGCACCAAATTTATTTTAGTAGAAGTCTTTTCGGTTATCTTTGCAGAATTAGCTTTCACAAAATCTGGGTCGCTTGAGTAAATATCTATTGCAACTTCCTGCCCTGGCTTAAGACCCATCTTCTTTCTCATATCCTGTATGTTTCTAAGTATCTCGCTTAGCTCCCATTCATCCTTCAACTGTTTTGAGGCAGCGACTTTAAGCCACATTTTTGTTCCAGGAACTTCTTTCTTTGCAAAATCGGATTCTGCCCCAGAAAATTTTGAGAAAGTAACTTTCTTTACGTTGCACATCTTCATCAATACGCCTGAGAACTCCAAAAGATTCTTGTCAGAATCAATAACCAGTTCTTCAAGCTGCCAGCGCAGTCTCAATTTCTGTTCTGAACGAAGAGCGAGAACGTTTTGTGCAAGAGTTTCAGCAAATTTGAATGATTCTTCAAATTCGGGATTCTTGTATTTTGAAAGATCCAAAAAATCAAGCAGGTGTATCGAATCTTTTCCGCCAAGTTCTGCAAAGTAATATTCTGAAGCGTGAGGAGCTATTGGAGAAAACAATCTTAGCATGGAGCTAATTGCAAGCGAAACTGTCAAATCAACCTGCTTTTGTGTCTCTGTCCCAAGTCTTTGCCTTATGAGCTGTAAATATCCTCTTGAGAAATCCTTGTCGACGAAATTCTGGAAAGCAACTACTGCGCGAGAAAATTCGTATGAATTATATGCAGCAAGCATCTCTTCGCTAAGTGTTGCGAGCTTGCTTAAGAACCATTTATCTTCTGCGAGCAATGTTTTGAAACTACTGTCCAACAAATTGTGTGCTTCCAAATTTATGTTCATATACATTTTGGCATAATTTATCGAATTAGTCATGGTGTTAAAGAACACCCCGATTTCGCCAACGCCTTTCTCATCGAAATTGAAATCAGTTCCCTTGCTCTGCGAAAGCAAATAGGATCTCAAATAATCCCTGTTATATTTTTGTATCATGTCTTCAGGCGAAACGGCATTGCCTCTGCTCTTTGACATCTTCTGCTTTCCAAGATCTCTAACCATTCCGTGAACCGACACGGCCTTGTAAGGAAGCTTATTGAAGCAAATCATTGAGAGGATGCTTTGCGAATTCCACCATCCGCGCACCTGTTCAGTCATTTCAATATTCAAGTCAGCTGGCCAATATTCGTCGAAAAGTTTCTGGTCTTGGGGGAATTTTAAATTAGCCCAGCTTGAAACTCCGGAATCAAACCAAACATCAAGCACTTCAGGAACTCTTGACATTTCCTTGCCGCATTTGCATTTTATTTTTACTTCATCAATGTAAGGCTTATGTAATTCAACATCTTTTGTAAGATTTGCAAGTTTTTTTAATTCAGCAATTGAACCAACAACAACTTTCTCTCCGCAGGAGCAAGTCCAGATTGGAAGCGGCGCGCCCCAATATCTCGCCCTCGATACAGGCCAGTCGTTTAAGTTTTCAGTCCAGTTCTTCATTCTGTCTTTCATCCAAACAGGAACCCAATTGACTTCGTTGTTTGCGTCAAGAAGCTTCTGCCTTATCTCTGAAACTTTCAAGAACCACTGGGGAACTGAAATCATTAAGAGCGGCGAGTCGCATCTCCAGCAAAGAGGATAATCGTGAGTGTAGCTGTGCTTGAGCGGAAGCAAATTTCTTTCAGTGAGAATTGAAATTATTTCTTCGTTTGTCGGCCTTGCTTCTTTTCCTTCAAATTGCTTTGCTTCGCTAGTGAATTTTCCGTCAAGACCAACAGGACTAATTGCAGGAAGACCAGCGCGAAGTCCTGCATCAAAATCTTCTTTCCCATGACCCGGAGCTGTGTGAACGAGTCCCGAACCAGTATCAAGAGTAACATATCTGTCACTCAATATTACTCTGTAAGCAGTCTTTTTCACTTCAGGACTTATTTGTATGTCAAAAAGCGGATCGTACTTGAGTCCTTCAAGTTCCGCACCAAGAACAACTTTGTCTAAAATAAATCCTGCTTCAACAGAATCCATGAATTTTGCTAAAAGTTCTTTTGCAACAACCCAAGTTTCGCCGTTTGATAACTTTGCAAAAGCGTATTCAAATTTCGGGTGAACCATAACACCGGTGTTTGCAGGAAGCGTCCAGGGCGTAGTGGTCCAAACAACCAAGTAAGTGTTTTCTGGAAGAGTTTTGTAAAGTGAATTTGCGCCCGATTTGTCAGAATAAACCCCATTCACTTTTAATTTAACAAATATTGCAGTGTCTGCGAGCTTTGTATATTCTATTTCGTTGAACGCTACTGCTGTAGCGCAGTGCGGGCAAACGTGGACAGGGTATTTCCCCAAGTAGAGCAGATTTTTTTCGTCGGCTTTCTTAAAAGAATACCATATCGCTTCGATGTATTCGTTGTTAAGTGTAAGGTAAGGATCAGAGTAATCCATCCAGTCGCCGAGATTGTCAAATTCTTTTCCCATTGTGTCAACGAACTGTGTCGCAAACAATTTGCATTCTTTTATGAAATTCTCAACACCATATTCTTCAATATCTTTCTTTGTCTTGAATCCGAGTTTCTTCTCAACCTTGCTTTCAATTGGAACCCCGTGCGTATCATAACCCGGTCTATCAAAAACCCTTTTTCCCTGCATTCTTTGAGATCTTATTGCGCAATCTTTCATTATTTTGTTGAGCGCAGTCCCCATGTGTATGTGGCCTGTCGCATATGGAGGGCCATCCATGAAATAGAATTTTTGCTTTCCAAGCTTAGTCTTGTCTCTTACTTTCTTCTTTACAGAAGAAGTATCCCAAAACTTTCGAACGCCGTTCTCCTGTTCAAGAGAATAGGGTTTTATAGAAGTCCCAACCATTTTTGCATTCACCAATTAGCTAATTCCATCCGTTCAAATTCAGTTTTTTCAAATAAAATCGTGAAGTGGGCGATAGCGGATTTGAACCGCTGACCCCTAGTGTATAAGACTAATGCTCTAACCAGGCTGAGCTAATCGCCCTTCACATTTCCCCCTTTTTTGCAGCTTTGCCGCAGAAAAGATAAGTATCAAGGGAAGAAGAATCTTTAAAAAAGAGAGCATTTAAGAGAGCGAACAAATCAAAATCATGCGCGAAATGGCTGATGTATAACTAAATCCCTTCTCTTAGCTTGCATAACTAATCTGCCCTTAAAATCCCTTAAAAATCTATGGTTGAAAGAAAAAGCTTGCGCACTTTACTTGCGCTTCATTTCCTTAACTATTATTTTTGCTTCATCTTTAAGGGCAAGTCCGAAAGATATTCCTACAACTAGTCCTGCGGCGAGCATTATCCCCGTAAACGCGATAAGGAAAGTGAGCTCAAGGAGCTGGGTTGGAAGCCCCATCATATTAATCCCCATAACAATTGCAACGTAAACTATCATCAGCTCAGCAACTAATCCCGTGGCTCTTCTTAGCGAGTGCCTTGATGACTCAATGGCGTTTCTAACATATCTTGCGATTATTAGCCCTGCAATTATCACTACTATTGCAGCGATTACTGTAAGCGCGTACTGTATCCAAAAACCGAGCACTTGGTTAAGCGTAACAAGATTAACAATCTCTACGGCCTGTTTTAAGAAAACAAAGAAAATGTACCATTTTACGATTGATCCCGCAACTTCAGAAACTTTCTTATGTCCTATTGCCGATACGAGCTTGTGGTCTTTCATCCAGTCGTCGACGCTTGCAGCCTTAAGAAACCCAATTGTGAGCAGCTTTACTACCCAGCCGATAACGTAACCGATTATTACAAAAATTGCGGCAACTATGAGGCTTGGGAGAGCCGCTTCAAACACTATCCCTGTTGCGGTAATCGCCTGTGAAAATAATTCGCTAAAGTCCATATTACGCACCATTGTAAGCCAATAGAGTATAAAAATCTTTTCTAAAAAGAAAAAGACCTTTTTTCCGAAGTAAACTAATTTATCTTTTCGTAAACGATTGATGCGATTGATCTTATCTCATCAACCATCACTTTGTTGCACCAGCCGGTTGTCTCGAAAAGATAATGAGTTTTTTGGAAGATTGGTCTTACGCTTGCATCCTTTGTTCCTTCAAAAGAATTCTCGCCCAAAAGCCCTTCCGCCTTAACTTCCCAATTTGCAGAAGCGAATAATCCTGCAGAATAAGAGTTTCTAAACGAGGTGAACCCTTCAATCGCCTCAGCGTCTGAAACATAATCCCTTACTACAAAATCGCAATCTTCAACAGTATAAGTGTAAGTGTCTGCGGTCCCAAGAGCAAGATCTTTCACAGCCATTTCTGATTCTAGCGACACTGCAGAAGTGACGCCTATTCCCTCAAGATCGCTTGAAACAATTGCTTTTGCAGGGCTAAAAAGTCCGTTAGTGTCGCTTTCAACCGCGTTTTCATCAAGACCCGGCAGGGCAACAACAGGAGCAGTTACTGAAATGTCTAACTCTGAAACTATCTTCGCATCACCAGGATTCTTCAAATCAGTAATTGTTATTTTTATCTTGTAATCCTCCCCAGCCACCAAGGGATCTCCTACAGTAAGAGTTGCAAAAAACATGTCATTTGCAGAATCAAGGCCGGTGTCGGCATATGACTCCAAAATATTTTCTGCGGACAACAAGGATTGTCCGTTAGAATCTAAAGTATCAATCGCCATTGCAGGAAATATGTTTCCGTCAACTTCGGTAAACCCAGAAACGCCGTCAATTACTATCTCAATCTTTTTTCCATACTCTATTTGGGTGGTTGAAGTTCTTTCTCCACCTATTTTAATATAAGATTCTTCAAAATCTAAGTCCGTACTTGCGGTTGTTTGTCCTGTGCCCAAATTTGTACTCGTATTCTCTCCAAGAGTTAAATTCAGCGGATTGAATATTACAAAGAATGCTACCGCGCCGAAAAAGCAAACAAGCACTAGGATAACAACTATTATCAAAATTGGAATTAGTTTTGATTTTGGCTTTTTTTGCGCCTGCACGGGAGCGGGCTTACTGCTGGGCAAATTAGGATCGTAAGATCTCTGATAAGCTTCATATTCTCCTTGAGCTCTTGCTTTTTCCTCCAAGTGCTGGGCAGCCAGGCGCTTCATTTCTTCAAGCGCTTTTTGCTTTGCAATATCCTGCTCGGGAGAATTTTTTGGATACATATATTATGCCTTGGATTCCTTTTCAACTATTTGCTGCGTTTCTTTAACCGCAACGTCAAGCAAATCGTTCACAACCGCATAATCAAACAAAGGCGCTTTTTTTAGTTCTTCTTTTGCAACAGCTATTCTTTTGTCAATTATTTCTTCAGAATCAGTTTTGCGCTTCTTAAGTCTCGCCCTTAATTCCTCAAACTTTGGAGGCTTGATAAAAATCGTCACTGCGCGCGAATCATTCTTTTTTATCGTCTCTGCGCCTTGGACATCAACCACAAAAAGAAGACTCTTTTTTGACGCAAGAATTTTTTTCACATCTTCCTTGAGACTTCCATAATAATTTCCATACACTAATGCATTCTCAAAGAAAGCCTTTTTCTCAATCAGCGCCTTAAATTTTTCCACGCTTAAGAACCTAGAATCAACACCGTCTTTTTCCTTTCCTCTCGGCGCACGAGTGGTGCAGGTAATCACTTTCTTCAGATTTTTGTTTTTCAAAAGCAGGGCATCGGCTATCGTACTCTTTCCTACTCCAGAGGAACCGGTGATGACAAATATCTTTGGCTTCATTTGAAGAGTAAGACGTTATTGAGGTATTTATTAGTATCTAAAAAAAAGAGTTTGTTAAAAAAAGAAATTGAATGGAAGATGCTACAGCTCCATTCAAAGGGTCATCTTTAGATGACCCGCGTTAGCTTTTCGCGAACCTTTTGCGACCGAAGGGAGCGAAAAGGTTCAGTTACATCTCCATTCCGCCCATTGAGCCGCCGGGACCCATCTGCCCCGCGCCCATGGCCTTGCTCTTGGATGATCCAAGGATTATATCGTCTATTCTTAGAATCATTTCAGCAACTTCGCTGGCTGAATCTATCGCCTGCGTCTTTACTGCCAAAGGTTCTAGGACTCTTGCTTCTTTCATGTCCTCTATTTTTCCCTTGTAAACATTTACTCCAACATATTTTCCGCCTTTCTTTGCGTGAGCACTTCTTAGAGTTACAAGCGCATCGATTGGATCCATTCCTGCTGTTTCAGCAAGCGTTCTTGGTATTATTTCAAGCCCTTCAGCGAATGCTTCGATTGCGAGTTGTTCTCTTCCGCCGACAGTTTTTGCATAATCTCTAAGTCTTGAAGCAACTTCGGCTTCGCATGAACCTGCACCGACAAGAACTTTTCCATTCTCTGTTGCGGAGCATACTGCACCTATTGCATCAACCATAGCTCTCTCAGCTTCATCGATTACGTGTTCTGTTCCGCCCCTTATGAGGATTGAAACGCTCTTAGGGTTCTTGCATCCTTCAACGAAAACCATCGCATCTCCCGCGATTTTCTTTTCGTAAACTTTTCCTGCGAAACCCAAATCTTTGCTTGAGAGTTCTTTGATGCTGTTTACTACGCTTGCGCCTGTCGCCCTCGCGAGAGCGTCCATGTCGGATTTCTTTACCCTTCTAACAGCTATGATTCCTTCTTTTGCTAGGTAGTGCTGCGCCATATCATCAATTCCTTTTTGGGTGATGAGAACGTTTGCGCCCGATTTCTTTACACCTGCAACCATGTCTTTTAACATTTTTTCTTCTTGGTCAATGAATGCCTGTAGCTGATCAGGAGTATTGATTTCTATTTTTGTGTCATTTTCTGGTTCTTTAACTTCCAAAGCCAAATCCATCAAAGCTATTTTTGCATTAGTGAGGCTTCTTGGCATTGCTGTGTGAACTATTTCCTTGTCAATTACTATTCCACTGATAAGCATTGTCTCGTTAAGCGAAGCGCCTGTTTTCTTTTCTATTTTTATGTTCTCTTCGTCAACAATCATTTTTGTTCCTTGAGCTTCTGCGATGCTTTGAACAGCGTCAACAACAAGATCCGCAAGCACGTCAGATGATTCCGCAGTCTTTCCAGTCATTGAAGTGAATGCAATTGTTCTTAGAGATTTTTTATCCTTGAAATCTATTGGGTCGGCCGTTTCTGCATAATATTCTTTAGCTTTTTTTGCAGCCATCCTATATCCGTTGATTATAATGCTTGGATGTATTGAGTCGTCCAAAAGCTTTTCTGCTTTTTCTAAAAAAGTTCCTGCAATAACTACTGCTGTTGTTGTTCCGTCGCCGACTTCATCATCCTGAGTCTTTGCAACTTCAACCATCATTTTTCCAACAGGGTGCTCTATGGCCATTTCGCTAAGAATTGTTGCGCCATCATTTGAAATTGTAACGTCGCCAAGGTCGTCAACTATCATCTTGTCCATTCCCTTAGGACCAAGAGTGCTCTTTACAGCCTGTGCCACAGCGCGTGCAATTAAAATATTCATTCTCTGGGCATCTTTGCCCTTCATTCTTCTTGTACCTTCTCCCATGAAAGCGTTCTGCGATTCTCCTTCTGCCATAAAAACATTCCCCCGAAAATTAATTTTCACCAAGCTGAATTAGCCTACTAGGCTTGATTACAAAAGAGAGCCTAAAAAAGGAATATAAAGGTTATGGAACGTGTTTGCTAGGCATTGGAAAAGCCATTTTACAAGAAATCCCAAACTAATACGCATTTTGATAAAGCGCAGCTATTCCAGCATCGGGAATATAATTTAAGAAAATAAGTTCGCTTTCGCCCGGAGAAACAGTTGTTTCTGCTATCGAAAGCTCCTTTGCTTTGTTCCTAATCTCCTGAAGTGCATCAAGGCTCTCGTCTTTGGTCGTTTCAGAAGAGCCGAACTAATCCTGCCCCCCCACCCTATTATACCCCTGTGACAGCAAGTATTACAATTGCAACAACAAGAATTGCTGCGCCGATTATTATGCCCGCCGCTACCAGACCCACCACCACAAAGACTGCAATGGCAACCAAATACCCCATAGTACCTTGAGTTTTACCAAAAACAACGCTCTTATCCATGGGCTTACCCCCTATAAGGAATTTCTTGATTAATAAATCTTTTTGTAGGCAAATAGTGTGATGAATCTAGTCAAGATAAGGCGAATAGCGAAAGGCTGGAGCTCCTACATTTTTTTGGCAAAGGATTCAAAGGGAAACCAACTGGTGCTTAAAGAGGTTCGCGAAAAGAGCCCGCGAAAGGACCTTGCGCACCGCGAGGGAGAAATGCTTTTGCGCACAAATAGCGTTGGCGTGGGACCAAAAGTCATTGAAGTAAATTACAAAGATAATTTTGTCGCAATGGAATACATTTCGGGACCAAAGTTTTTGGATTGGGTAATGAGCGAGAACTTTGACAAAGAAGTTTCAAAAGAAGACCTATATTTTTTCATAAAAGATTTGTACAGACAGTGCTTGGCTCTTGATTCGCTCGGCTTGAGCCACAATCAATTACAAGTGGGAAAAAATATTTTGGTGAAAAGCTCGAATGGAAAATATTTTCCAGTAATAATTGATTTTGAAAAAGCGACGATGAAAACACCCGATACGACTAGGAACTTGGGGCAAATAATGAGCTTCTTGTTTTACAATCCAAATGGAGCAGTGGCGAAGAAAGTAAGGGAAAAGCTCGAGATAGAACTTTGAGTTGTTAGGAAATAGCCTAAATAATTTATGCCGGCATGTAATAAATTCTCAGACCTTTGAGCTTGAAAGTTGCTGCGCCAAAGCTTGTTGAAGGAGCGCCTCTGCTCAAATCGATTTTGAGATATCTGCCGGTAATGTTCCCGCTAACACTAAAAGATCCTTCTCCTGAAGTGACTCCACCATTGTTTATCGCAGTATAAGTGCTGTTGTCCCTACTAAAGCTCATGCTTATACTCGTGCCGCTAGATGGAGAGTTGGTTGAAATGTTGAAATCCATGAAAACTGTTCCTGAAGGATAATTGTTGAAAGACGATCCGAGATCTATAAGTAAAATTCCATCTTGTGTTCCGCAACTACTTCCAAGGCATCCGCTGCCATCGCTCTTAGCCGCATATGTCTGCGAAATAAACGTCGAGTCGCTCGAATCTGTGAGCTTTGAAATCTCAGAAAGCAGACTTGCACTAAGAGTGTTTGTGATAAGGCTCGAAGAAGTAAGAGTGGCAAGATTGTACTTTACCATTCCCGCGCTTGTTCCACACGACCAATTACCTGAACCTGTGGATATAAGTATTTCTCCGACGTTGCAAGTTGGCAAAGAAGAGCCACCGGTTCCATCGCAGACTTCTTTCCAACAATCAATCTCCGTAATATACTCCATGTTAGGGTGGAGCGAAGGATTGTAAGCATCAAACCAAACAGCATTACTCCAATAACTTGCAACATCAGGATTAGATATCGTACTACCAGATGATTTAAGTCCACTTGCAGCAAGCTTGTACCCTAATAGCTCACAAATCTTGTTTGCCTGTTCAGTCTTAGTATTCAAATAATTCCCACAATACCTATTCTTTGAGGCTCCGCAAATTTGCCCCACCGTCAAAACAGCTGTTTTTTCTAAATGACATCCTCCAGCTCCGCCAGTGCCTGATCCATTCGCATCATCACCGCAAACCCAAGAACTTGAAGCAGTGCTGAACTTCACAACCTGTCCATTTGCACATGTGGGCAAAGTTGTTCCTGCCGTGCCGCCCGTAGAAGAAACGCTACCACAAACAAGCCCCCCACTAGAAACTTTAATCACATTACCATCAACACAATTAGAAGGCAAAGAAATCTGATCCAAAGAATGAGAAGGAACTCCGGCAGCCGGAGCGAAATACGCTGCGCCAGCGCTTACTGCAATAACCGAGAATACTATTATGCAAAAAACAAGAACAACCTTATCAAACGCACTCAAGAGAACCATTTTCATCAGCCATCAATACACATTTGGAGTTAATATCCTTTACTTTTTCCTTCTTGAAAACAAAATGAATGCGCCCGCAGTAAATGCAACCAAAAACGCTAATGCAAAATTGTTGTCAGGAATTGCAAAAGTCTGATCCTTTGTATCTTTTACCGCAAAGTACTCGTCTCTGGAACAAGCAGGTGCGACAAATCGTGCAAGATAAGTTCCAGCACCCCTATCAGAAATTACCTTAAAAGTGGCAGTGGAAGTCGCTGCGCCGCAAGGAATTTTTGAGAGAACTCCGCCCTCTGCTAGAATATTTCCTTGAGAATCAAATATTATAATATTAATATCGGCAGCAGGAAGACAAGTGAAAGAAAACTTAGTATCAGAATCAAGGTAGGCGTTTTCTACAGAGACTGTGCTTATGCAGGACTTTGAAGTCTCATCAGGAATTATTGTGGTTGCCACTCCTTTCTTACAACAGAACTTGAGTTCATTAGTAAAAACTCCGCATTTTGAGAGATGCGCATTTGTCGCAGAGCTTAGCGCAAAAACACAATCCTCCCTTTCGGCAGGACAATTCGCGCCGGCCGCAGTGTATGAACAAGTCCCTGAAGTAAAAATATCGCTTTTCATGCAAATGCTTGTAGAATAATTTGACTGATCATTCTTTTCAGCGTGCGCGTTTGTTCCACCGCTAAGGCCAAGAACTTTAACTCCGGAAGCACACATCGCCGAATCCTTAGAGTCAATTATAACTGAATTTAGATAAGCACATTCAGCCGAATTTGGATTACATGCGTGCGACTGAGAATCATTTGAATAATATTTCACTAAGTAAATGCTGTCTGCAAAGGAAAAGCTTGCGAGCAAGACTAGTGCCAGGAAGATAAATGAGATTCGCATGAGCATTTAATGGACTTTAGAGATATATAATAGTTGTCAAGAGGAGCAAATAAAAGAAAGCGCCAAAAAACTATCAAAACAATCCTTTGATGTAAGGTTCAGTTTCCATGGATAAAAGTTGTTTTTTATCCACCCATTTGTACTCAGTATGCTCTTTACTGAGTTTAATTTCTTCACTGCCGATTAATTCACATTCAAACACAACAACATATACAAAGTGAGTGTTCTTTTCCGAATAAACTAAAATAGGTTTTAGTATTTTTACGTTTAAATTAGTTTCCTCAAGAACTTCACGTTTCAACCCATCAATCGAATTCTCGCCGCGTTCAAGTTTTCCGCCTGGAAAATCCCAACAATTTGGATAAACTTTCGCAGTAGGACTGCGTTTCACAGTCAAATACTTACCTTTGTGGAGGATTAATGCTTTTTGAGGGACTCGAAAATTGTATTTTTCGCTCATAAGAACTCACAAGAGTTTACATCTTAAACTTTCTTTCAACTCCGCATGCAGGGTTTCGCCCCTGCAGGACAAGCGCCACACTCGCTATTTGCTCGGTGACGCAGAAGAGTTCACATTTTAAATTTACGTTCAACTTCCATTTCAAGTATCTTGCAGGCGGTCTTAATTGACTCCATTTCCTGTATGATTCTTTCTTTCTCAAGTTCTATTTCGGAAATTGTTTCGTATGGTTCAATAGCTTCCTTAAACATTGATCTGTCAATGTAAGGATATGGATAGGAATCCATTCTCTTTGAAACCCTTGACACAACCGAGCCGAGCCAAACGTTAAGCCCTTTCTTTACAGGCCCCTTGATTGTCTTTCCTTCTGACAAGTATTTTCTGAGCTTGTTTGTTATTGTTGCTTTTGGGAAAGGCAAGTCCTCGGAATCAAGCTTGAGCGATATCGCCTTATTTCTTGATTCAGAATCTATCTTGTCAATCACTTGATTGCACTGGTTCTTTATTGAAGAAATCATTTTTATCAAGTCTTCTCTTTGCTTGGTCAAATCCTGTATTTGTTCATAAGGTGCGATAACATCTTTTAGCATTTCATAATTAACGAAAGTGTAGGGCTGTGAATTCATTTTCTTTGCGATTCTTTCAACAAGTTCTGCTACCCAAATATTCATTTCATCTTTTACAGTTCCTTTGAGCTGTTTTCCTTTCGCAATGTCTTTTCTAACAAGATTAGTAATAGTTGCCCTAGGAAAAGGCAATTTTGATCCATCATCAACTTCAGCCGCTTCTTCGCCCGCTGATCCGACAACTTCGTCAGTTTCTTCGCTATCTTCTAGCTCGTTTTCCTTAACTTCTTTTTCATCGATTTTTGCCTCTAAAGCAGCCTTTGAAACGCTCATTTTTACCCACCAACCCGCTGTTTTTTTGATTATTTTATAATAAGTAAATAATTTTCGCTACATATCCCTTATAAATGCTTGTTTTATTTAGGGTTTTTTTTGAGCTAAAATGCACTAAAACCTAAATAAAGGCTAAAATGAGCTTGTTTTCAAATGGCTAAAATAATAACTAATGAAGAATACTTGGCAAAAAGACGACTAGAATTACCCGATTATTGAAGCAAACATTAGGGTAATACTTGCAATTACAAGCACAATTATCATGAGCATCTGGGCCATGTCTATTTTTGAGAAATTTATGAGGAAAAGGTAGAGCGAAACAAGCAATACTACTGCCCCAAGGGCCAGCATAAGGAGCGAGAATACCATCGATTTGTTCCTGAATTTGTGCACTTTCATCTGTTCGACATCAAGTTCCATCTGAGCCATCTTTCCGTTAATGGAATCAAGTGCAACTTTGACAAGCGATACTGTTCTGTCCGAAGAAGCGATAGTTTTATTCACATGCTCTTCAAAAGATTTTCCTTCCTTTAGCACTGCTTCTTCAGCACCGCTTATTTCAGCCATGGCGAGCTGCTTAATCTTGCCTTTCTCATCCTCTTCCATCCTTTCAAGATCTTTATGAATTATTTCCTCAAAATCTTTTTTCTGCGAAGAAAATTCCTGTTTTACAAGTCCGCCGATTTCCCTTCTTAAGAGTGTGAATGTGTCGGCTTCGGCAATCAATAAGAGTTTTTTTGCCTGATCTTCGCTTACTCCAAGTTCGCTTAAAGTTGCAACAATCTTTTCGCGAGGCTGTCCTTCCTGCACCATTTTCTGGATAATATCAATAATAGATTCGTTTGTCGGCAATCAATCCCCTCGGATAACAATCATTCTTGGGTAATAACCACTTCTTGTTCGAATTTCTGCACTAACTTACCCACGGTAAGAGTGAATTCAATTATTGTTTTCCCCGGAGTATTAGGGGTTAAGGTAGAATATAAAGGTTTACACTCATTTGAGCGGATTGGAATGCTTCTTGGGAAAAGTTTTTCATCAAAGTAATCCCCTTGGGCAACTTGACCCCAGGTAACATCGGACAAATCCGAAGGAGAAATGTTGCATAACTCCACCACAACATCATATTTTTGTCCGACGATCATATTTGTAGTTATTCTTACACTTGCTTTCACTGGTTCAAGCGTTGAAGGATCTATTGGAATAAATATTCTTTCAGCCCTATTGTAGGGTGCACGCACATAAACATCATACGCATTCACCTGCGCAAATGGAAGCTCCATGACGACCTCAAAATTCTCATCAGGGCCAAGAGCGCCGCCGTTACCAATTGAGCCGGTTATCTGTTCATCACCATACTTAACAAGTATATCAGCCCCCCTGACAAAATGATAGGAACTATTCTTCACCATCAACTGTAGGAGCATATGGTCCCCTTCAACAGATATCTGCGCATCAGAAACTGTTAATGGCTTGTAAAAAGAAACAAGATAAACTCCTGAAAAAAATATTATAGTAAATATCCCTATGAAGAAAGGGTACACTATTTTTCTCGGTATGTAAGCCATTCTTCTCATCCCTTTAGCGACATCTGCGAATCAACAAATTGCGAAAGTTGCGACACAAGACTTTTTCGGTTCAACATATAAAAAGCGCTCATCTTTTCCTTTCTTATTATTTTTGAAAGGGAATAAATAAACTTGTATATTATCTTGTCTTCATGATACAGTTCCATAACATCGAGTGAATCAATGACGAAGCAAACATCCTTGTAGTCATCCATTATGTTCACTATCTTTATCTGGATTTGAGTAAGATCGCGCAAAGAATCAATGAAAAAAAGATTTGGAGCCTCAATGGGCTTTGAAATATTTTTTGATATGGTATCGACAACAATCAGCCTCGCATAATCTATGTTTTTTTCCTGCATGAGGCGATAAAATGATTTGTAATTAAGAGTGGTCAAAATTATCGCAGGAGTGCTTCCGCTTTCAAGGGCGATTTTTACAAGAGTTGCAATAGCGTCTTTGTGAAGCGAAGGATCAAACGAAACAATTGCCTGCCCTTTGTGCTCGCCCCCCATTTGCCTTCTTGCTTCCCTAAGCAAGGATTGATCGGACGAAAGAAGCTCTTGGAGCTCGTCAAATTTCAGCTTTGGCTCTTTTTGCTGCTTTGCAACCGATTTTGAAAGAAACGCCTCGATTTGGGGGATGTTCTTGTCCCTATCTTGTTCCGAACTCATGGCAAAATAAGAGTAAAACTTATTATTAAACATAGCCGAGCCCTCAATTGACAATATCTAATAGCTCAGAGCAAACAAAGCACTATTGCCCAAAAAAAAGCTAACCCAAATTCTATTAAATAGGGAAGAGATTATAATAACAGCCTCAGAACCAAGAAAAAGGTTTTTACGATGGGAATATTAGACGGAAAAGTAGAGCCGAGGGATTCGCTTAAGGAACTTAAAAACCTCACAATGGGGGTAAAAACTCCCACTCCTGCACCTAAACAAACCACTCCTATCAACCCACCAGCCCCCAAAAAAACACAAGAAGAACAAAAACAGCCGTCAACTTCTTTTGACAAATTAAAGAATATCTCCGAGTTCAAGCAAAAAGAAATCATCCAGACTACGCAAGGCCCCGTAATGATAAAAACAAACGATAACGAAGGATTTTCTTGGATGAAAACCGATAAGATTGCCAAAGCGAGCAAAGAAGAGATAAAAATAGCAATAGACAAAGAAAAACCAAGAAGCATCTTTACCGAACCCCTACAGGAAACCAGAGATGAGGCTCAGGCTCCATCACTAGTAATTCAAAAAGCCGAAAAAAAAGCGGTGGAAGAAGAATACCAAGGAGAAATAGTAAACAAATTTGATTGGGAAAAAGAAATATCTGTCGAAGAACCAGTGTCAACTGATTTTGACGAAATTATGCGAGTAGTTGACAAGCCAAAATGGGAAACAGGAACTGAACCGAGCGATGAAGAAAAAAAAGACCTCAAAAAAAGAGACGCGATAAAAACATCAATCGACAAAATGTTTGAACTCCTCTCATCGTATCAAAAAGTAGACACTGGAGAGCTTGCAGGCTACATGGGGATGGATCCCGCGACCGTTGAAAGGATAGCAAAACTATTCGAAGATGATGGAATAGTTGAGATACAGTATGTTGTAAGCCTCAGCCAACGCCCGTTTGTAGTTCTAAAAAAACAAATTGAACTAAAGCTCAAAGAAAAACCGGTTGGAAAAGTGCTTGACAATTACACGATAGAAGTAGATTATGTTCCGGCCGAAATTTCCGTAATAATCGTTCCTGGCGAAGCAAGGCCCACATATGTTCTTGAAACTCCTTGGATAGGAAAATACACGAGAAAATTCTTGGACTTTGTAAAAAATATTGTTGCAGAAAATATGCCTGTTGAAGTGGAAGAAATACTTGATCCGAAGAAATCAAAAGAGCTGAAGAAAAAATTCTTTGTCGAGCTCTCGTCAAGAATCACCGAATTCTTCCCAAACTCCCCTCCCGAGCTACTGAACATGCTTAGCGGAATAATTCTTCATGAAATGTACGGTCTTGGAGACATCGAACTCATAATGGGAGACGATATGCTTGAAGAAGTAGCAATAAACTCTTCAAAGACACCTATCACCATCTACCACAGAATTCACGGATGGCTAAAAACAAACATGTACCCCGGAACGGAAGAAGACATCATGAATTATTCTTCGCAGATTGGAAGAAAAGTTGGAAGAGAAATCACAACCCTTAGCCCGATACTTGATGCCCACCTCCTTTCAGGAGATCGTGTAAATGCAACCCTCTTCCCGATCTCGGCAGAAGGAAACACCCTGACAATCAGACGTTTTGCAAGAAGACCTTGGACAATAGTTGACCTTGTTGGAAAAGCGCACACCATGGATTCCCAAATGGCTGCTCTGCTTTGGCTTGGAATGCAATACGAAATGAATGTATTGATTGCGGGAGGAACTGCTTCCGGAAAAACATCCACACTAAACACGCTGCTTGCGCTCGTCCCGTCCTACCACAGATTGATTTCAATTGAAGATGTTCGTGAAATAATATTGCCAAAATATTTGGAATGGAACTGGGTTCCAATGGTCACTAGATCAGCTAACCCTGAAGGCTTAGGAGAAGTAACAATGCTTGAACTCATGATATCCTCGCTAAGAATGAGACCTGATCGAATAATTGTTGGAGAAATAAGAAGAAAGAAAGAAGCTGAAGTATTAATGGAAGCCATCGAGACAGGACACAGCATTTACTCCACCATGCACGCAAACTCGGCTTACCAAGTTCTAAGAAGACTTGCGGAGCCTCCAATGAGTGTTCCACTAATGCAAATAGAAATGATTGATCTTGTTGTCGCACAGTATCGTGACAGAAAGACAAATAAAAGAAGAACTTATGAAATCGCAGAAATCGAACAGACTTCGACAGGGCAGGGACTGCAAGTAAATACAATCTTCAAATGGTCCCCAAGAACCGATTCATGGGAACTGCTCAACAAGCCGACAAAAATATTGAACCTCTTAAACCTTCACACAGGCCTAACAGAAGAAGAAGTTTTCAAAGAGCTTGACGACAGAAAAGTAATAATTGAATGGCTACGAAACAACAACATCAACGGACTAAACATGATAGGTTACATCGCAAAAACTTTTTACTCGGATCCTGACAAGATTAAAAAGATGGCGCGAGAGAATGCCCCTCTTAGAATGGTTCAGGAGATGATGAATTGACCCAGAATCCAATCATGATGCTTTTTCCAATAACCAAGGCGCGCCACATAAGCAATCGCTATCTTTTTTTAGGGCAAATAATATCAAAAGTTTTTTTTTCTCTAAAATATGATCTCCAAAAAGCCGAACTTGACATTGACCCTGAAAGATACAGCATAGCAGCGCTCATATCAGCATCGCTTTACGGATTGATGTTCGCCTTTGTAGGACTTGCTTTCGGGATAATTCTAACAAGGCAAATAGGCCCAAACACTCTTGTCACCGCATTTTTTTTCGGATTTTTCGCATTAACAAGCGCACTAATTTTTCACATGTTTTATCCAAAAATTGCGGCAACGCAAATAGCAAGCATGGTTGACCAGGAACTGATTTTTGCACTAAGAACCATGCTAATCCAATTGACTTCAGGAATGAGCCTTTTTCAATCAATCAAAGCCATTTCAAAAGCAAATTACGGCCAAGTATCGTCAGAATTTGACGATGTTATAAAAGATATGAGCACAGGCATGAGCGAAACAACGGCTCTGGAAAAACTTGCGTTCAGGACCAAATCCGAAATATTAAAAAAAAGTATTTGGCAAATAGTAACCACCATGAAAAGCGGCGGATCAATAGTTGGGGCGCTTAACGCCCAAGTTGAGGCGTTAGTTGTACAACAAGCAGATACAATCAAGGCGTATGCGGCAGAACTCAATCTTTGGACCCTTGTATACCTCATAGTGGCTGCGGCAATGCCTTCCCTTGGAGTTACTTTTCTTGTTATTGCTTCCACCATCAGCAGCGGAAGCATAGGAAAAGAAGCAGTTATACTAATAGTTCTTCTTTCAATGACAACACAAATAATGCTCATAATGCTTGTAAGAGCGAAAGTTCCTAAGGTGATAAAATGATCCTAAACAATATCGCTCTTACGCTTTCATCGCTTGTCCCAAGAAAATTCATGGACGAAAAAGTAAGAAAATGGCTCAAATATGCCGGCTCAAAGGAGAACGACAGGATGTGGATAGGGCAAAGAATGTTTTTTGCATTAATTCTCGGCCTGATATTCTACCTTATGCCCCTAGTATTTTTTCCAATGCTTTCAGAGTTTTTCCCACCGCTTGCTACACTCAATATTCCAATGAGGGCGGCACTGATGTTCATTTCAGGATTTATCGGAATCGGATTTGCGCTGGTACTGTTCTACTTGCACATAGCTTATGTTATTGACGGAAGAAGAAAAATGGTTGAATCGATTCTCCCCGATTTTCTTTTCCTTGTCGGAAACAATATGAAAAGCGGAATGACCCCGTTTTATGCATTCAGATCTGCAGTAAGACCGGAGTTTGGCCCCCTTAGCGAACAAATACAGATTGCCACTCAAAAAAGCTTGGGGGTAGAATCATTCTCCGATGCACTAAAAGAAATCGCAACAGCAATTGATTCGAAAATACTCACCGATACAACAAGATTTTTCTCGCAAGCACTAAGATCAGGCGGAAAACTTGCACTGCTGATTGAAGCAAGCGCAAATGATATCAAGCACACGACCTACCTGAAAAAAGAGCTTATTTCCTCGACAAGAATGTACACTATTTTCATAATATTTGTTGTCCTTGTAGCTTCCCCAATGCTCTTGGCAGTAAGCGTGCAGTTCTTGCACATACTAATCAGCATCGGCGAGAGAACTTCAAGCTTCAGCGGGGTATCATCCAAAG
>JBBSVX010000042.1:0-3379 GCA_038046585.1 archaeon | reverse complement strand
AGCCTCTTAAAGGATTTTGCAGGGAGAGAGACCCCGCTTTATTATGCAAAAAATATGTCGAAAGACTTGGGGTGCAAAGTGTATCTCAAGAGGGAAGATTTGCTCCACAGCGGAGCGCATAAGATCAACAACACCCTGGGCCAAGCGCTTCTCGCAAAAAAAATGGGCAAGAAGGAAATAATCGCTGAAACCGGCGCGGGACAGCATGGCGTCGCAACCGCGATGGCCGGAGCTCTAATGAAAATTCCGGTAAAAGTTTTTATGGGAGAAAAAGATGTGAAAAGGCAGAAATTGAACGTGTACAGGATGAAACTTTTCGGAGCCGAAGTGATTCCCGTAATGAACGGGTCAAAGACACTCAAAGACGCTGTCAACGAAGCGCTCAGATACTATCTCGCGAATGTTGAAACATGCTACTATCTGATAGGGAGCGTTGTCGGACCGCACCCTTATCCAAGAATTGTCCAACATTTCCAGAAAGTGATAGGAAAAGAAGCAAGAGAACAAATCCTCTCAAAAGAAGGGAAACTCCCAACAACTATTATTGCCTGTGTAGGAGGAGGGTCAAACGCGATTGGAATATTTGACGGATTTCTTGGCGACAACAAAGTGAAACTGATAGGAGTTGAAGCGGGAGGAAACGAAAAAAAGCACGGAAAGACGCTGGGCGAAGGAACAGTGGGAATATTTCAAGGAAGCAAATCATATGTCCTCCAAAATTCCGACGGACAAATAACGGAAGCGCACAGCATCTCAGCGGGACTGGATTATCCCGGAGTGGGTCCCGCACACAGTTTTCTAAAAGACACTGCAAGGGCCAAATATGCAAGCGCAACTGACAACGAAGCAGTAGAAGCGCTAAAGTATCTTTGCAAAACAGAAGGCATATTGCCGGCGCTCGAATCATCGCACGCCATAGCGTACGCGCTGAAAAACAAAAACGATTTTGGGAAAGACGATATTCTAATAATAAATCTCTCCGGAAGGGGAGACAAGGACGTGAACCAATTAATGGAGGAGATATGATGTTTGGAAAAAAAGTATTCATGCCGTTTGCGGTGCTGGGCGATCCTAATTATGAGGACTCGCTTAAAATAATCAAAGGATTTGCAAAAAACGGAGCAGGCGCGCTTGAACTGGGTTTCGCATTCAGCGACCCGATAGCCGACGGACCAACAATTCAGAAAGCGAACAATCGTGCGCTTGAGAACGGGATAACCACCGAGAAATCGTTTGAGATAATAGAAGAAATTAGGAAAACAACAAAGATGCCGATAAGCGTGATGCTAAGCTACAACATCGCATACAACTATGGGCCAGAAAAATTTTACCAAAAATGCTCGACGCTGGGAGTCAATGGAATCCTTTTTCCTGATGTGCCCCTTGAAGAGGCGAGTGGACTAATCGAACTCTCAAAAAAGCACAAAATAGCGCAAGTATTCCTCGTTTCGCCAACAACCACTAAGGAAAGAATGGGAGCGCTGAACAAATGCGCCGCAGGGTACGCTTACCTTGTCTCCCTGCTAGGAACAACTGGAACAAGACCAGAGATGAGCGAAAAACTCCCCGAACTAATCAGACTCTGCAAAAGCAACATGAAATTGCCAGTCTATGTGGGGTTTGGGATTAGCAAGCCCGAACACGCGAAAAAAGTGGTAATGCTCGGAGCGGATGGGGCGATAAGCGGGTCGGCGTTCTGCAAAATAATCGAGCAAAACCTTTCCTCCCGGAGGGAAATGCATAAAAGAACAAGCAAACTCTGTCTTGAAATGAGCGAGGCGGTAAAGAATGCATGATATTTTGGAGCGAATAATCCAAAACAAGCGAAAGGAAATCGAAGTCGCCAAAAAGAAGTTTCCTTTGAGCGTGCTTAAAGCGGGTCTTGAGAAATCAGACAGGGACTTTTTTCGCTCCATAAAAGGAAAGAACAACATCATCGCCGAAATAAAATACAAATCTCCTTCCGCAGGAAAGATAGGCAAAAAAAGGCCGATAAAAGAAATCGCAACAGCATACGACAAATATGCTTCGGCGATTTCCGTGCTCACCGACAAAAAATTCTTTGGGGGAACCCCAAAATACATCAAAGAAACAAAAAAATATACCTTATTACCGGTGCTTAGAAAGGACTTCATTGTTGATGAATACCAGGTGTATGAATCACGCTATTTTGGAGCGGATTCATTCCTACTTATTGCATCCCTTCTTTCTATAGAAGAAATAAAACATCTGCTTGAAATAGGAAGAGAGCTTGGAATGGAAGCCCTAGTTGAGACAAAAACAAAGGAAGAAATAGAGAAAGCCCAAAAAGCAGGTGCGAAAATAATAGGAATAAACAACCGCAACCTCGCGGATTTTAAGATAACTCTCGACACCACGAAAAACCTCAAGCAATTGGTTTCATCCGACAGGATTGTCGTAAGCGAATCCGGGATTCACACGAAAAAAGACATTTTGGAGCTTGATACTAACGCGGTTCTGATAGGCACATCGCTTATTGGAGCTGAAGATATATCAAAAAAGCTTTCAGGCGTGCATAGGACGAAAGTGAAGATTTGCGGGATAACAAATCCGCAGGATGCAATAAATGCGGTCAGGGCGGGAGCGGATATTTTGGGGTTTAATTTTTACGAAAAAAGTCCGAGGTATATTGATCCGGCGCAGGCGGCACAGATAATAAAGGATTTGCCAAACACTGTACAAACAGCAGGGATTTTTGTCAATTCTTCCGCTGAAAAAATAAGAGAAATACAGAAAAGAACAGGAATTGATTTTATCCAGTTGCACGGAGATGAAACAGAAGAATTCTGCAAAAAGCAGGGGGCAAACATAATCAAGGCGCAGAGAGTGAAAGGAAAACTCCCTAAAGAAAAAGGGCTTCTTTATGCAAGATTATATGACACCTTTGACCCGAACGCATTCGGAGGTACTGGAAAAGTCTTCGACAAGGCACTATTAATAAAGACTAAGGGAAAGATGATAATTGCAGGCGGACTAAACGCAAATAACGTTGCGAAAACCCTAAAGGAGATACATCCATACGCAGTTGATGTCTGCTCTGGAGTAGAAGCATCCCCTGGAAAAAAGGACCCGTCAAAAATGGTTGATTTTGTAGTAAAGGTGAGGCAAAATGAAAGTCAAGATTGAAGCAAAGAGCACTGCGATGAAGTATACAAATCCTTTCGAATTCTACTCCAAAATAAGCGACAAGGGAAATTTCACAAGCCTGCTTTTTGAATCAAAATCGCCGAACCAAATATACGAAAGGAAAAGCATGATTGTCGCAAATCTCGCATTAAAAATAGTCGGAAAAAACGAGGACTTCAAAATAAGTGCAATCAATAACGCTGGAGAGAAACTGCTCTCTTATTTTGCGAAA